>CAYNGS010000164.1:0-6374 GCA_964396625.1 uncultured Flavipsychrobacter sp. | reverse complement strand
ATATGCCGGGCTGGAGACAGGTGTAAAAGACCGGACATCGTATGTGCTCGTGCAGGATAAGATAAGGCTTGTGCTCACAACACCGATGAAGTCTGAGAGCCTCATCTCTCAGCATATAAAGAAGCACGGAGATGGCGTAAAAGTGATCGCCCTTTGGGTAGATGATGCAACCAGGGCATTTGAAGAGACGACAGCCCGCGGCGCAAAAGGATATTTTGAGCCCGTGACTGAGAAGGATGCACATGGAGAAGTCATTCGCTCGGGTATAAGAACATACGGAGATACAGTGCACATTTTTGTGGAGCGTAAGAATTACAAAGGTGCTTTTCTGCCGGGCTATGAGTCGTGGGAGTCTGAGTACAATCCACCATCTGCGGGACTTAAGTATATAGACCACATGGTGGGGAATGTGGAGTTGGGCGGTATGAACAAATGGGCGAAGTTCTATGCAAATGTTATGGGCTTTGCAAACCTTGTAACATTTGACGATAAAGACATCTCTACCAAGTACACGGCGCTGATGAGCAAGGTGATGTCGAACGGCAACGGCCGAATTAAGTTCCCAATAAACGAGCCTGCTAAAGGGCTTAAGAAATCGCAGATAGAGGAATACCTTGATTTTTATGAGGGGCCCGGCTGCCAGCACATTGCCGTGGCCACAGACGATATCGTGTTCACCATTACAGAGATGAGGAAGAGAGGCGTTGAATTTCTGTATGTGCCGGGCAAGTACTATGATACCGTGCAGGAGCGGGTAGGCGAGATAGCTGAGGATATGGCCACGCTGAAGCGGCTGGGGATAATGGTAGACCGCGACGACGAAGGATACCTGCTGCAGATATTCACTAAACCGGTGGAAGACCGGCCAACGCTGTTTTTCGAGATCATTCAGCGTAAGGGCGCAAGGTCTTTTGGCAAGGGGAACTTCCAGGCCTTGTTTGAGTCTATTGAGGCTGAACAAGCCCGCAGGGGAACATTGTAATCTGAAACTACTTAAAATTCGAATTATGGAACTGTTACAGAAAACGGACAACATACAGGAAGACATGCTGAAGGGCTTTGAGGAGAAGATAAACAGGGGCGATGCGATAGAACCCAAAGACCGCATGCCCGATGGATACCGCAAGCATCTTATCAGGCAAATATCACAGCATGCCCACTCGGAGGTCATCGGTATGCAGCCGGAAGGGAACTGGATAACAAGAGCGCCCAGCCTGAGGGCAAAGCAAATTCTGCTGGCCAAGATACAGGACGAAGGTGGTCATGGCCTGTACCTGTACAGCGCTGCGGAGACACTGGGCGTATCGCGGGATGAAATGATCAACCAGTTGCACGCCGGCAAAGCCAAGTACTCCAACATATTTAATTATCCTGCCCTTACCTGGGCCGATATAGGCGCCATAGGCTGGCTTGTGGATGGGGCAGCTATCGTTAACCAGGTGTCGCTGCAGCGCACTTCCTATGGGCCTTACAGCCGCGCCATGGTGCGCATATGCAAGGAAGAGAGTTTCCATCAGCGACAGGGCTACGAGATCATGGCGAAGATGATGAGCGGCACGCCCGACCAGCGGGAGATGGCACAGGATGCCATGAACCGGTGGTGGTGGCCGTCGCTGATGATGTTTGGCCCGCACGACAGCGAGTCGCCGCATACGGGCGATGCGTTCAGGTGGAAGATTAAAAGACACTCAAACGATGAGCTGCGCCAGAAGTTTATAGACAAAACAGTGCAGCAGGCGGAAGTGATAGGCCTTACCATACCGGATAAAGATCTGAAATGGAACCAGGCTGCAGGGCACTATGACCATGGACCGATCAACTGGGATGAGTTTTACCGGGTCATTGGCGGCAACGGCCCGTGCAACAAACAACGAATGGCGCATCATACGGCAGTGCATAGCGAGGGCGCCTGGGTAAGAGCGGCAGCAGAAGCCTACAGGCTCAAAAAGGAAAAACAAATACTTCATCAATAAAACAAACAATATGGCAACAGACTCACAATTGGATACCTGGGAAGTGTTTATGCAGTCCAAACCGGGAGCCAACTATATACATGCGGGCAGCGTGCACGCATCTGACAAGAAAATGGCGCTGCAGAATGCCCGGGACACTTATACACGCAGGGGAGAAGGCACGAGCATCTGGGTTGTTCCATCGGACGCGATCGTAGCATCCAACCCTGATGACAGCGATATGTTCTTCGACCCGGCCGACGATAAAATGTATCGCCTGCCGACGTTTTATGTAATGCCCGAAGGCGCAAAAGCAATCTAAATATTTACCGATCATGACAGAACAACAAGCTTTATATAAATATTGTCTCAGGATAGGAGACGATGCGCTGATACAGTCTTACCGGCTGTCGGAGTGGTGCAGCAATGCGCCGATGCTGGAGGAAGACCTTGCGCTGACCAATTTTGCGCTGGATATGATAGGGCGAGCGCAGCCTGTGCTTACCTACGCGGGTAAGACAGAAGGCAAAGGGCGGACCGATGACGATCTCGCATACAGGCGGGGCGAAAGAGACTACTTCAACCATTTGCTGGCGGAGCTGCCGAACGGCGACTTCGCATATACTGTGGCAAGGCTGTTCCTGATGTCCACGTTTGAGTACTTCTTCTTCGGTGAGCTGCAGCATAGTGCAGATGCCACATTGGCTGCGGTGGCAGCAAAAACGCTGAAGGAAGTGAAATACCATATGACGCATGCGGCCGATTGGGTGGTGCGGCTGGGAGATGGCACCGCGGAGAGCCACTACCGAATACAGCAAGCGGTAAACGAGCTGTGGATGTATACCGGCGAGCTGTTCGAGACCGATGAGGCTGACGTCCTGCTCGAAGACAAACATATAGCTGTAGATATGGGCAGGATAAGGCCGGAATGGAAGAGTCGTGTGACCAACGTGCTGACTGAAGCCACCCTCGCCACACCTGCTGACGGGTATATGCAGACAGGTGGCCACAAGGGCATCCACACCGAACACCTGGGCCATATTCTATCTGAAATGCAATACCTGCAGCGTGCATATCCGGAGGCAACATGGTAACGACTGTACATACCAGGGACGAGATACTAAAGATGCTCTCCGTTATCCCTGACCCGGAGATACCGGTGGTGAGTATATATGAGATGGGCATGCTGCGTGATGTGATCATTAGTGAAAGGGGTTATGAAATAGTGTTGACGCCGACATACTCGGGATGCCCGGCAATGGGCATAATAGAGCAGGATATAAAGATGATGCTGGATAGCAACAAAGTGTTTCCGGTGTCTGTGAAAATGGTCTATGATCCGGCCTGGACCACAGACTGGATGAGCGATGCGGCAAAGGAAAAGCTGAGGCATTACGGCATTGCTCCTCCGCTCCATTCATCGTGCATGCAGGATGAATTTACAAACAACATCATCCGGTGTCTGCGGTGCAACTCAGAAGATACTGTGCTGCTGAGCCGCTTTGGGGCCACGGCCTGCAAGTCGCTGTACAAATGCAATGCCTGCAAGGAGCCATTCGAGTATTTTAAGTGCCACTGACAACGTGGCTGCCGGCTAAGGGTCCGACGATAAAAATTGTACGGGCAACGAGGGATTCCTCATTGCCCGTTTGTTATGTCTTGATATGCTTAGTACTTTACGCCTTCAGTGTCAGGTGCGAATAGTTGGCATCCATATTCCGGATGGAATTGTAGGTCGGTATAATATAGCGGGCGCTGTAGTCGTTGTCTGAAATGAACTTCACCACATACTCAACGGCAAAGGCCGGATCATTCTTCTTGCCCACCAGCAGGTACTCGAGGTAGAAGAGACTGATACCGGAGTCGAATGTGCCGCCATTGTCTTTACCGATCCATTTTTCGGCAAAGGCTACGATCTCATCTTTGTTATCAGAAAGGCGGTCGTGCAGTTGCTTCAGCGTATGCACTTTCAGAAAGCGCAGGCGCTCCACATCTCCTTCTATATCGATCTCCGAATTTATTTTAGCACCGGCACGGTCTGCTATGGCTGCATCAATCTCCTTCAGCAGCTTGCTTTTCAAAACGTATTCCTTCAGCGAGGTATCCGTCATCTGTGCGTTCTCATCCAGCAGTATGGGTTTACTGGCCTTTTGCTCGTCCTTGCCGGGGCGATCTTCGAAGAACGGGGCGGTATCATCGGCAAACGACATGGCTTGCTGCAGTTGCTCTATGCTG
Source organism: uncultured Flavipsychrobacter sp. (assembly GCA_964396625.1). Lineage (GTDB taxonomy): Bacteria > Bacteroidota > Bacteroidia > Chitinophagales > Chitinophagaceae > Nemorincola. The sequence continues at coordinate 2,187 of CAYNGS010000164.1, read as the reverse complement.
CCGCCGGGGGTTACATTCGCATTGCCAATATTGTCTGTATAAGATGGTGCCGGCTCTGAGAACGACGTTTCCTGCCGGGCAGGGGGCGCTTCGTATGCGGGCCTTGCAATAACCGGCTCTTTCTTTTCTGCTGGTGCAGCAGCCGGCGATGCAGCGGTGACGGGTGCGGCCACCGGTGGCACCACTGCAGCAGGCGCCTCAACGGGCGGTATTACCGCAGCCGGCGCAGTTTCCGGCGCTTTCGCTTCCGGCGCAGGTGCGGCCGCGGGTTGCGGCGCCTCGGAAACGGCCGCTGTAAGCTGGCTTTTTATTTTCAGAAACTCCATGTCCGCCATTTCCAAAAGTGCGCCCACGCGGTACATATCCCTTTTTGCTTCTTCGGGGAATGTATCATTGTCATAGCCCAGTTCTTTCTTGATACCAAACCACGCATCGTGAAGCAAGGAGCAAACCTGTATCTCAAATTTCTTGTCTCCTGACCTTTTATACTCTATCAACTCGCGGCGGTTGGCCTTGAGGCATGCAATATAATTGGCATGTTTGTATGAAAAGCTGTCGGATTTGTTCTTCTTTTTGTCAACAGATTTTTCGTGAACGATCTCGAATTCGGTCTGCAGCACTTCGGATATTTTGGCCACGGTATCTTCGAAGTAAGTAATGATCCGGATAACGGGCATATACTTATCATTGCCCTCTACCTGCAGGGGCTGCTCAATGCTGGACTCGATACGATAATAGGGGATGCTGTTCTGAATAACAATTTCCCTGATCAGGTCCTCGATCTTTAAGATGAAAGTATTGTTACTTTCAATAGGGGTTTGAAACTTATTAGACGGCATAATTGATGATGTTAGCTTAATTGTAATTTATTAACTTACAACGGTACGTATTTTTTTAGTTATACAGACTGCCTTCTTTGTTTTTAACGACCAATTAGCGGTGGGTTAACTACTCGTTAAAATTACGAAAACTTCCGTTTGATGGTTAGCGGTGCAGCACGCACCTTTGGTTCATTTTTTCTTGCAATTTTCATCACGTGCAAAACATGTAAATGCCCGTCGCGAATTATTTTTTTTGTGGCTAGCTCTTACTACAGCAATTACTGTGCCTGGCAATAGAAAAATGAACTATGACAGAAAATAAAGTTCACACCTCCGGTTTTGGAGCCGGCGGCTTCCAGTAATCTTTCCATTGCTGGGGTGTCAAGGCGTCTGAAGCATTGAAGTTGCCGATTTTGGTTCGGCGCAGCTCAGCCAGGTAGGCGCCGCAGCCGAGTATCTGTCCGAAGTCGTGAGCAAGCGAGCGTATGTAGGTGCCGGTGCTGCACAGCACACGAAAGTGCACATCGGGTAGCTCGACCCTGGTTATCTCAAACTCGCTGATGATCACCGGCCGCGCCTCAAGTATAACTTCTTTGCCTGCACGGGCAAGGTCGTAGGAGCGCTTGCCATCTTTTTTAATAGCAGAATGTATAGGTGGCACCTGCATAATATCGCCCGTGAGCTGTGCTGCTGCGGCCAGTAGCTGCTGTTGGGTGATACTTGCCCAGGGCTTCATATGCTGCGGCTCGCTTTCGAGGTCGTAGGTGGGTGTGGTGGCGCCCAGACGAAAGACACCCGTATATTCTTTGGGCAACTGCTGGTAGCCGGATATCTGCTTCGTCATCTCGCCGGTGCAGCAGATTAGCAAGCCCGTAGCCAGCGGATCGAGCGTACCGCAGTGGCCTATCTTGGCGCGCAGCGATATCTTGATGCTGTTCACCGCGTCGAAAGAGGTCCATTTATAGGGTTTGTCCACAAGTATCACGCCTCCTTTTTTAAGTTCAGGAGCGGTAGGTCGTTTTTGCATTGGCGCAAAGGTAGGGATTAGTTGATTGGTTGATAAGTTGACGGGTTGATATGTGAGGGTAGGGGGTTGGTCATCTTATTTGGTTGTTTTAGATGTGTGTGGTGGCGGTATTGCCAAATTCGATCGGGTTATTGAGCAATTAAGCGGTTGAGCCATTACCTTTGCAGAATGTCTTTTTTTAAAAGCGCCAGGCCGTTTGTGATCGCAGGTCCATGCAGTGCAGAAACCCGTGAACAGGTGCTGGAAACGGCTAAGGCCCTGGCTGAATTAAATGTGCAACTGTTTCGCGCAGGCGTATGGAAGCCGCGTACCCGCCCCGGCTCGTTTGAGGGCAATGGG
>CAYNGS010000163.1:0-6446 GCA_964396625.1 uncultured Flavipsychrobacter sp. | reverse complement strand
TCCTGCAACATTTTCTCTACACAGGATCATGCCGCGGCTGCTATTGCTGCTGCCGGCATAGGCGTTTTTGCATGGAAAGGCCAGAGCCTTACCGAAGCGGACTGGTGCATAGAACAGACTTTATTCTTCGGCGGTGAAGACCGCCCGCTGAACATGATACTGGACGACGGCGGCGACCTCACTAATATGGTTCTGGACAATTACACAGAACTCATACAGCACATAAAAGGGCTGAGTGAAGAAACTACTACCGGTGTACACCGCCTGTACGAAAGAATGCATAAGGGCACATTGCCTATGCCTGCTATCAATGTGAACGACTCCGTGACCAAGAGCAAATTTGACAATAAGTACGGCTGCAAAGAGAGTCTTGTAGACGCAATACGCCGCGCTACCGACGTGATGATGGCCGGTAAAGTGGCTGTTGTAGGTGGCTATGGCGATGTGGGCAAGGGAAGCGCAGAATCACTTCGTGGCGCAGGCGCACGGGTCATCGTTACAGAAATAGACCCTATATGCGCGCTACAGGCGGCAATGGATGGCTTTGAAGTAAAGAGGATGATAGACGCAGTGAAAGAAGCTGACATCATCGTTACCGCATCCGGCTGCCGCGACCTGATCACCGAAAAGCACTTCCGTGCAATGAAGGACAAGGCGATCGTATGTAACATCGGTCACTTTGATATTGAGATAGACATGGCATGGCTGAACAACAACTACGGCAAAACCAAGGATACTATTAAGCCGCAGGTGGACCTCTATAACATAGATGGTAAAGAAGTGATCGTGCTGGCAGAAGGTCGCCTGGTGAACCTGGGTTGTGCTACTGGCCACCCAAGCTTTGTAATGAGTAATTCATTCAGCAACCAGACGCTTGCACAGATAGAACTGTGGATGCACCATGATAAATACGAGAACAAGGTGTATGTATTACCAAAGCATCTGGATGAAAAAGTAGCACGCCTTCACCTGTCGAAGGTGGGCGCGCAACTGGAAGAACTGAGCGATGCACAGGCCGACTACCTCGGCATACCCAAGCAGGGACCATACAAAGCAGAACAATACAGGTATTAATACCGCTACCGGTGCACGATAATTTTCGTTGGTACCGGCAAATATTTTTCAAAAGAGTCCCGACTACCGGGACTCTTTATTTTTGAAAAAAGCCTGATAATGCAGATGTAGTTTATCAACTTTCAAGTCAAATGATACAGAGAACAATACCCTCATCAGGCGAGCAGCTTCCGGTACTCGGGCTCGGCACATGGTCCACTTTCGATGTTTCGGATAAAGCCTATCCGGCCTTAAAAAAAGTACTCGGAGCGCTATACAACGCAGGCGGACGGCTTATAGACAGCTCCCCTATGTATGGCAGGGCCGAGCAGGTAACCGGCGACCTGACCCGTGACAGCGAACATAAGGACGAATTTTTCTACGCCACCAAGGTATGGACAACCGGAAAGCAGGAAGGGATAAAGCAAATGACGCTGTCTATGGAGCGGATGGGGAGGAAGACAATGGACCTTATGCAGATCCACAACCTGGTTGACTGGAAGACACACTTACAAACACTGCTGCACTGGAAAGAGCAGGGAGTGATCCGGTATATAGGCATCACGCAGTATACCGAGTCCGTTCACGATGAGCTTGAGCGGCTGATGAAAAAAGAAGATATCGATTTTGTCCAGTTCAACTATTCCATATTATCGAGGAATGCCGAAAAACGCCTGCTGCCTGCGGCCGCACATCATGGTGTGGCCACAATAATAAACCGGCCATTTGGCGAGGGTCACCTGTTTAGCAAAGTCGCCGGGAAGCCGCTGCCGACCTGGGCCGATGAGCTTGGGATCAGAAGCTGGAGCGCCTATTTTCTGAAGTACATTATTGCCGATCCTGCCGTTAGCTGCGCCATTCCCGCTACGGGCGATCCTGCCCATGCTGCCGCCAACTATTCGACTGTTTCATCGTCACTGCCTGGTGAAGCGGACAGAAAAAAAATGATCGGATACCTGGAGTCCTTGTGATCGCCTTGGGATCATACCAAAAAAATGGGCTGCCACGAAGGCAACCCATATCAATTTAACATCACAACAAAATTTATTGCTCGATCACAAAATGGAAAACGTCGTTTTGATCACCGGAACGCATGTTCAGCAGGTACATGCCATTTGCTAAGGTGCTGTTCAGTGATATTTGCTCATCAACCTTTCCGCCGTTAGCGCTGAAGGTGTTCCGGTACACTACCTGGCCTACCATATTGGTGATGATCACAGAAACCTCCTGATCATCGGTAGTAGCAAGCGTACCCTTCAGACTAAACAAACCCTTGTTTGGATTCGGCACCAGCCTGATATCACTGCCTGCAGACACGAGCTGTTTAACTCCTGAAACCGTAACATGTACCGTAACCGACTTGGAGCCCGGAATGCCGGAACAACCGCCGCTGCTGAGCACCCTGCAGGTTACAGAATCACCGTTAAAGAAAGTGTTGCTGGTGAACGAAGATGAAACCTGGCCGGGAACCGGCAGGCCATTGATATACCACTGATAAGTGGGCGCTGGGCCTCCATTGGTCACTGCTGCATTTAAAGTAAGGCTTTGTCCGTTAGCGACAGTAAAGCCCGGATTAGCTGTTATCGTTACGGCAGGCGTCAATGGTGCGTCCACTTCCATAGTCACATTATTGCTGGTCGCAGAGTCGTGGATCCTGCAGTAATAATCACTGATCAGCAGGCAGCTTACCACGTCATGATTTACCGGTGTGTAAGAATATGATGTGCCGGAGCTTACAAACAGTCCGTTTACCATCCATAAGAACAATGGTGCAGAACCTTCGTTTGTCGATGCGAATGTAAAGTTAACCGCATTCCCCTGGCAAACCGTGTTGCCCGAACCTGAAGCGATGCTGATCGCCGGTGCACCGGTAGACAATACCGTCAAATTCAATGAACTGCTCACGGCCGGAGGCGCAGCACAAGGTGCGCTGCTGGTCATTGTTACCGTAACGTGATCGCCATCAGACGGTATGTAAGAATAAGTGTTGCCTGAAACTGTAGGCACTCCGTTTACACTCCATGAATAAGCAGGTATTGTGCCTGAGTTAGTGACAGAGGTAGTGAGCGTAACAAAGCGGCCTGAGCATATCGTGTCTCCTACCCCGGTAGAAAGACTGATCGTAGGCGTCACTGTTGGGTTAACGACAACGGTCGTTGTACCGGACATAGTGTTCGTGCAGCCTGTAACAACATTTGAAGCTACAACATGGTAAGTGCCCGCACCGGTTACCAGGCCAAAGTCAACAGGACCTATGGAACCGGGTACGCCAACACTTACAGGGAATGCGCCATTATATAACTGATAAGTAATACCGATATTGGAGCCGTCTATACCAATATGTACTCCGGTGCCTGTTGCGCAGTAACTGCCGCCACCTGTAATAGCATGTACATCGGGCAATGGATTGGTAGTTATACTTTCTGTACCCGACATGTCAGAAGAGCAACCCGTAGCCGAGTCTGTGGCAATAACGTGATAGGTTTCGTCTAACGTAAATGAGCCAAAATCAAGGGGCGAATTATCTCCCCACACCGGGCTGCCCACAAGTGTGATACCGTGAAGCAACTGGTAAGAGATACCAACGTTCGAATTGTTCAATCCCAGGTGCAAACCACCGCTGCCGGCACAGTAATTACCGCCGCCCGTCATGGTGTGAACAGCAGGCAAACTATTGACAACAACCGATGCGCTGCCCACCATAGTATTGGTGCAGCCGGTGGCCGTATTAGAGGCTACAACAGTGTAGCTGCCGCCCAGCGTCTGCAGACCAAAGTTGATAGCCGCAGTCGTGCCTGGCTTTGGAAGGCCAATAGGAGACCCGCTCTTAAGAAGCTGGTAAGTAACCCCGGCAGAAGAACCGCTGAGTCCCACAGGTACACCCATGCCACCGGCACAGAAATTACCGCCGCCTGTCACCGTGTATTGTACGGGAAGCGGATTGATACCAACTATCTTGAAACCGGACATATTATCTGTACACGTTGTGGCTGTATTCAGCGCCACAACTGTGTAGTTTGCTGCGTCGGTAAACGTTCCGAAGTCCAGGGGGCCGCCGGGGCTTGTGATAGAGCCGCCGAAAGGTGATCCGTCTTTGTTTATCTGGTAGGTCACGCCCGCATTTGATCCTGCGAGGCCGATATGTACACCTGTACCACCAAAACAGTAGTTGCCACCACCTGTAAGCGGGTAAACCGTAGGCAGTGCATTCACCGTCAGTGGTGCGCTGATGCGGCACCCTGTACCTAGTGTATAAGTAATATTTGGCGTGCCGGCGGCTATGCCCGATACAACACCTGTATTATAGCCAACAGATGCCATTGTCGTATTGCTGCTGCTCCACGTACCCCCTGTAGAGCCGTTGCCCAGTGTAGTAGTGGAACCGGCGCATACAACCGTTGTCCCGGTAATTGCGGTCGGCAGCGGATTAACAACAAACGAAGTGCTGGCGATACAGCCTGTAGGCAAAGTATAGGTAACCATAGTGGTGCCGTTAGCGATACCGTTTACAAGTCCTGTGGATGCATTTATCGTAGCTACAGTGGCGTCATCATTGCTCCAGGTACCACCACCGAAATCAGTAAGCGTGGTGGTCAGGCCTACGCAGACATTGGTTGCTCCGCCAATAGCAGAGGGCAATGGATTAACGGTCACAGGCGCAGTGATCATACAGGTTGTAGGTAAAGTATATGTGATGACTGGCGTGCCGGCAGAAATCCCGGTAACTGCTCCGCTAGTCGGGTCAACTGTCGCATGCGCACTGGTAGTACTCCAGGAGCCGCCGCTGTCCGGATCGTTCAGTGTTGTGCTAAGACCGGCACAAACAGTTGCTGTTCCGGTTATCGCTGATGGCAAAGGATTAACGACAAAGGAAGTCGACATGATACAGCCAGTCGGCAGCGTATACGTAATATTCGCGGTTCCGTTTAAATTACCCATAACAACCCCCGTCGAGCTGTTTACGGTCGCAACAGCGGTGTTGTCACTGCTCCATGTGCCAGACCCACCGTCTGTAAGTCCTGTGGTCAACCCGGCACACACATTTGTGGCGCCACCTATCGGATCAGGCAACGGATTAACAGTAAAAGGAGTGGTCAGGCTACAGCCCGTAGGCAATGTGTACGTAATAGTCGGCGATCCCGCCGCAACACCACCTGCGCTGCCGGTATTAACATCCACGGTAGCAGTCAGCGGATCGCTGCTGCTCCAGGTACCTGTTCCGTCCGGATCATTCAGCGTTGTATTCAATCCAACACAAACATTGGTCGTCCCGGTAATCGCCGACGGAAGCGGATTTACCAGGAAGGGTGCAGAAGTGATACAACCCGGCGATACGATATAAGAAATTGAAAGAGACCCAGCGGCTACTCCGGATACATTACCGAAGATATCCACCGTAGCCAGAGTATTGTCGCTGCTCGTCCATGTGCCAGAACCCGACGCATCCGAAAGCGCGGATGACGTGCCGGGACATGCATTCATAGTTCCTGTTATTGCAGGCACCGCAGAGTTTACGATCACGTTAGTTGTTGTATAACAAACGCCCGGCAAAGTGTAAGTAATGATAGCCAGGCCTGTTGCATAAGCGGTAACGGTGCCGAGCGACGGATCTACGCTGGCAACAAAGGTGGAATTGCTGCTCCATGTACCGCCGGACACCCCATCGCTGAGGGTAACAGAGTTACCGGAGCAAATAGTGGTGGTTCCTGTTATAACCGTAGGTATCGGGTTAACGGTCACGCTTACGCTGCCGGTCATATTGCTGGTACATGTAGGAGTGACAGTATTGGTTGCAACGACGGTATAGGTACCTGCGGTTGTCTGATTTCCGAAAGGGATCGCAGCGCCAGTGCCACCAACAGTGCCACCAACAATAGTGGAAATATTCCTGTATAATTGATATTTAACGCCTGTTTGCGAATTCGAAAGCCCGACAGGCACGCCGGCACCACCTGCGCAGAAGCCGCCACCGCCGGTGACCGTATAAGCAGTTGGCGGGCCGTTTATAACAATATTAGAGCCATTGTCATTGGCCGACATCAAAGCCGGATTTGTATTGATCACCCGCACGCGGTAATTGCCCGCTGCCGTTCCGATAGGTATTGATACGGTTATCGGAGAGGTCGTTCCCGTGCCAATGATATTTGAAGTTGTATTCGATGGAAATGTGCCGCCGGCATTTGACAACTGCACCGACCATGTGCCCGTGAATGTACCCACGCTGGTGTAGGCAACACTAACCGGGTTAGCGCTTGCATTACAGAATGGGCCGAAAGAAGCGGCCGTGGTTGTGATACCTGTGCTGATCGGGTAAGGAATACCATCGAGCGTCACATTATCAAAACGGTTGTTGCCGCTGGTGCCATTGGTATGACCCGAAAAATGTATGCGAA
>CAYNGS010000162.1:0-6461 GCA_964396625.1 uncultured Flavipsychrobacter sp. | reverse complement strand
ACCACATGGACCTTGTGGTCACCCGGTTTTGCGGCAGGCGCGCGCCGCAACTTCCCAAAACGGCAAATATTTCCAACAAAGATGCTTACTCACACGAGCTGATCAGCTTTGGCTTCTGGGCCGGGGACGAAAAGGTAAGAGGCGCAGCATATTATTCTTATACCTACCCTGCTCCCACGGGCATAGACCACGAGCCGCTCGATCCCGCAGCCGCAAAATGGGTTGATTCAAACGGCAGCCCTATGGCATTGCTCATGTATGACGACCTTCGCGCAACACCCGATCCCGCAAAGGCACTTCTTGCATTTTTAGAAAGTTGCTACCAGGCGGGCGCCGGGCTGTCAAAATGGGACGTCGCCGATATGACGGTGTTCCCGCTCAGGGATATGTAGTCTGTCGCATTTTCGCTAAGCCGACCTGCCTAACTATAGTCAACAAATTGTTCGTCAGGGTAGCAATACATCCATTTTTCACCCGGCTCCGCGGATATGATCACAGGATGACCTGCCTGGTGGTAATGGTGCGTCATGTGTTTACCCGGTGACTGATCGCAGCAAAGTGTGGCACCACAGGTCTGACAGGTGCGCAGGTGCACCCACGACCCGCCTGTTTTTATGCACTCTTCGCATTCATAAGACTTCGGTTCCCTGATCTCATGGATCTGCCCTATATGACTGCAGACTTTTTGATTTATCATAAATTACCAATATTTAGACTAAGATAAGTCACTTGGTTATTAAACCGGTCACGGCTGCTCTTGGGGAAACCATCGATTTTATTCGGTTAAATAATCTGCTGCCGGTCAGTTGCTTATTAATACGGGTATATAAAACATAAATTATAAAAGTTTAAAATGCTCCGGCAGCAATATTATTGTTTTTAAAAATTATCTTTACGCTACAAATACCTCTGTTACCGAATGAAAATTGCTCAACTGCCGGCAAATGAACATGAAAGGTTAAAAGCCTTGCATGAATATTACATACTTGACACATTACCGGAAACCGACTTTGACGATATTACCCGCATTGCAACCGAATTGTGCCACACCCCCATTTCCCTCGTCAGCATCATAGACTCACACAGGCAATGGTTCAAGTCCCGGCATGGGCTTATTACACCGGAAATATCAAGGGACTTTGCGTTTTGCTCTCATGCTATCAATACACCCCACGAAGTATTTATTGTCGAAGATCTTACCAAAGACGACCGTTTTCACGACAACCCCCTGGTGGCCGGCGAGCCGCACGTGGTCTTTTACGCGGGCATACCGCTGGTGAACCCCGATGGTTTCGCCCTGGGCACGTTATGTGTTTGGGATAACATACCCCGTGTGCTCGAAGAGAAACAGATATATTCGCTTAAATCCCTTGCCCGACAGATCGTTTCCCAGCTTGAGCTCAGGAAGAAGATCATTCAGCTGAAGCAAAAACAGTCAGCGCTCAAGATCGCCTATGACGATCTTGAAAAATTTTCATACATAGCCTCTCACGACCTTAAGAGCCCGCTGAACAATATTATTTCCCTTACCCACTTTATCAAGGACGAGTATCACGATAAGCTGGACAAGGATGGTGTTGAATACATTAACTACCTGCACGATGCCGCCCACCAGTTGTCCGATCTTGTGAGCTGTATCCTTAACTACTCCAAGTCGTCGCAGTTGCTCGTAGAGAACAAGGAATATATCGATGTCAATGAGCTCCTCGAAGAGGTAAAAGGGCTGCTGCCGATACCGGTCAACACCTACATCACCCACGAGAAATGCAAAAACGAAGTGTACACTTCGCGGATCGCCCTAAAGCAGATCCTGCTGAACCTGGTACAGAACGCCATAAAATACAACGACAAGCCCCAGATACACATCCAGATAATTATGGGTGAGGATCGCCACAATTACACCTTTGAGGTCAGGGACAACGGCCCTGGCATTGCCGATGAGAACAAGGAAAAGATTTTTGAATTGTTCGAGCGGCTTAAACGCAAGGATGCAGAAGGCATGGGCATGGGTCTGGCAATCGTAAAAAGGCTTGCAGAAAAACTCGGTGGGGCTATCAAGGTCCAGTCCCGGCTGGGGCAAGGCACTTCCTTCTTATTTACCGTACCCAAGTAACTTACTGAGGCACTTCGCCCTTGTTTACCTGCACCGTGCCTCTCGGGTTAATGATGTGGTACCAGGTGAAATCGCTGTTGGCTTCCATGCCGTTGCCATACAGCACTTCAGTAGGTGTAGTAATGGTCACTGGCTTCTCCGTAAAAAATTTCTCTATGCTCTGGTTCCAGATCAGTTCCGATGTATTCAGCCGCTCGCCCTTCCTGCTCACTATCTGCACACTGTCCCACACCAGCACATTGCCCTGCGCTATATAATACCGCGATGAGTCTGCGGTAAGCACATTTTCCACCGTACCACTGTCGTTGTAGAACTCCGCTTTAATATTTCGGTTCATATCTACATAGGCGGGCTTTGCATATTCGTTCCTCACAAACTCACGCGCAAACAAGCGCATCTTTATCTTGCCTTCCTTACTGTATATCACCGTCACATCCTCAGCGCGATCCTCTTGTTTATTGCCTTGGCCGGTGAGCGCCCTTATCTGGTCAGGGTCATTTTTGCATGCTGCAATGGTCATAAACAAAACACCCGGAAGCAGTATCCGGGTAATAATGTTAAAATGATATTTGCGGCGATTGTTAATCATATTTACGCGGAATGAACCAGCGGTCATTAAATGATATGCCTAATGTAAACCGGACGTAGGTTTCCTGCACCAGGTTATTCGTCGTTGTACCAAGACGCCCCACGTCGAAAGACAGGTGCAGCTTCGATAACGACCGTCTGAATGGCAGACTTCCGCCGGCCGTCACACCGTAAAAAGGTATCGTTGTGTTATTGATCTTAAGATAGTCCGTGCCGTAATATGCGCCAAGCCTGTATGTAACCCTCGAGAAGTAATTGCGTATGTTGTTCGCATTGGGCGTGTACTCTCCACCCACACTTATTTTATACGATTGGTTGCCTATCCCTGAGGTGAGCGTCGCATCAGGCGTACTCTTGAAGCCGGTCCATTGCGTAGCTGTGTAGTCTATACCCAGGTCCCATTTGTCATTCTTTGCTATCATTACTCCAATACTGTACGATAGCGGCAGGGTCAGGTTGCCTTTCGAATTCTCCGACCTCGACGAAGTGTCATTTACCAGCGTATCGCCAAAGTTAAAGATACTGATCTGGTATGCATTCAGCCGCTCCGTCACGTTCTGGCTTATGGTCACAGTGCCGCCAAACCGGAAGGTATAGTCAGAATCTAATCTGCGCTCATACATAAGCCCACCCTTCCAGTACAGTCCCCCAATACGGGTATAGTTAGTGTATGCCGCCTCATACGAGCGGTTTGTTATCGCGGTGTCTATCGGTATGGTAAGTGTTGAGTTATGCAATGTGCCAAACATGTACCCGAAGTTGAAACCCACGCTCAACCCTTTATACTTTGCTGCGGCGCCCACATATGCATAATTCAGGTTGCCCTCACCGTTATACGACCTCGCCACGGCCCCTATCGGCGAATTGTTTATTGTGTCCACCAGCGAGTAGTAGCTTCGCGTATAGGGGCGAAATCCGAGGCAAAGACCCGAATTTTTATTTATCGGTATACCCAGGTTCAGGTAGGCAAGTGTCGCAGTACCGGTAGTGTAGCTGAGGCCCGACGCTGAAATAGTTCGGGTGCTCGCCATAGCGCCGGCCTCAAAAGTGGTGCGTTGCAGAAAAGAATAAGATGCCGGGTTATCCGAATTTACCTCATATGGGCTTTCAAACGCCGATGTGACGTTTCCCATTCCCCTCAGCACCGTATTATTGCCGTTCCAAAACTCACCGATGCCATATTTCGAATATGGATCATTTTCCCGCCCGTTATTTGGATTGCTGGTGTTGCCCGTTTGAGCAGATACTATAATGCCGCAAGAAATAAATAAGACTACTAATAACCACTTAGCGCGGGAATGACACATTATAGTTTAAAATTAAATTTAATCCCTTAAACAATAAGTCAGGGTCGGCAAATATCTTACTTTTAAGTTTGGCGGCAAAGAATGGGGCGTCACCACCCGTTAATATGGCGTTAAAATCAGGATATTGGCTCTCATACTCCTTTATCATTCCGTCTATCTCCGCAGCCATACCAAACACCGCTCCGCTACGCATACATGTCTCGGTGTCATAGCCCAGCAGCGCAAGGTCTCCCTCCACACTTACCTCCGGCAATTTATCGGTCATAGTATGCATGGCCTTCAGCCGCATATGCAGCCCCGGCGATATGGAGCCACCCCTGAATGTCTTATTTTTCTGCACAAGATTATACGTGATGCACGTACCCGCACTTATGGCAAGGTTGTGCTTATTCGGGTGCAGCATATGTGCTGCGCACACCAGCGCCAGGCGATCAGGCCCAAGCGTCTCGGGCGACAGATAAGCATTGTTGATGGGCAGGCGTGTATAACCGTCCAGTTTTATAAAAGATTTGATCTTCGATTTCACCAGGTTTATGAGCTCATTGTCATGATGCACTACCGAACACAATATCGCCTTTACGGGTTTGTAAGTATCAATAAGTGAAGACACTTTCTCAAGTGCTGCTTCCTCCGAAAAAGTAAATTGCTTTTGAATGGTGTCATTGTCGAAAATGGCAACCTTAACATTGGTATTGCCCCAGTCAATACAGAGATTTAAAGACATCGGTCGGTTTTTTTGTGGAAAGGTTGGCAAATTAATAAAAATTACTCCCATTGTTGCAAGTAATTTTCACTAATGGAATGATAACTGATCGCTTCCTTAAATATTATCAGCTTGCATATATTAGAAGCCGCTCCCTAATTTTTTTCATGACTGTTTGACGATCTACGCAGTTTTGTTTCTAGTTGTATTTATGTGGCATCACATCCATACATTCTTTGTATAACAATTCAGACAGCGATTTCGAATTGGTGACCATTTTGGTGCGGTCATATCCCATTTCCCTCAACGAGTCACAATCTTCAATTACCGAGTGCGCTTTCGGATAGGCGCAAAACAGGGAAACTGGCATTTTATCGCTATAATTTTTCCATAGTACTTCCAGCTGCATCGCGGCTATCTCGTTTCCCTGTGCCAGAAGAACCGGCCCCATTTCCCGAAAGATTCGGATGCTGCTTGTGTCCGAAGCGCCTTCCTGTGTAAATTCCTTTATCGTATTTATAAACAATTGCTCATGAGGCAACCCGTCTCGCATAAATCTGGCAAGAGCCGACTCCGCATGAACCGGAATATACTTTTTTTCACGGATCAGCCCCTCCACATGCACACCGTGAGAAGCAAGTCTCTTCTGAAGCTTTTCCTGGTGCGCATCAGTAGCTATTACTATCGTGCAATCGTTGCAATTTATCCCTGCACCTACAAAACTAAGAAGTACATCAAGAAATTTTTCCTCATTCTCATAAACCTGGAAAACGGGTTTCCTGAGCGCTACTTTGCGCCAGAATTTATCTGCCTTTATCTGTTGCCACTCATTTGCAGCTAAGTCGTTTTTCGCGTTCATCAGCATCGTGTTTGGGTGAGTACACGACGGCAAATTATAAACTTTTCCGGTTTTCACAGCTTTGTAGTGCTCTTAAGGCAACAATTTTTATCCCTTTAAATCATTAGACACTATGGTTTATTCGCTTATGAAACTGAATTGATCTCGTCGAAAAAACCACTTCTCACAAGAGTTACACATTGCCCCTACATCTTCCTGGCGCACCTATGGCAATATTAACATTTCCATTATTAATTAAATTACAAGTGATAATTAATAGTCGTTAATTTTACATCCTAATTGTCGAATGGCCAAAAAGAAGATCATTGCCGGTTTTTTCTCTGTGCTGATGTTTATATTTTTTATAAACAATCTGCCGGAGGTCTCATTGCCAAAAGGTAATGGACAGCGCGCCGCCCGCGAGGTTCAGAATACAGTTGCTCGTGTTTCCGGCCGGATTTCGTCTCTGAGCAAACAGACACAACTGAAAACACACATAAAAGTGCGCTACATGGGCAGCGAGTGCAAGTTTCAGCCCGTTCTTTCGTTTCAGTTGCACCGCGCTACCGACTATGTCCCATGCGCTGTTATCATCAGGAATTCCAGCTTAGTTTCGGCAGAAAGTCAGTTCAGACTGAAACTAAGGGGCCCGCCTTCGTTTCTATCACATCCTGCATAACAATTCAGTGGCCTCGGTCCACGCTTTTATGCATCTGCTTGTTCATTGCTTTTGAAATAAATAATCTTCCCGTATTTATTATTCATTGCCCCACGCGAACTTATGTTCAGCGTTGTGATTTTTAAAAACATCTATTATGAAATACATCATAGCAGCATGCTTGTTGGTGTCTTGTATCACATCTGCAAATGCTTCAGTAACCGACACATTACAGTCCGAAAAAACAGCCCGGG
>CAYNGS010000161.1:0-6461 GCA_964396625.1 uncultured Flavipsychrobacter sp. | reverse complement strand
GAACGTTCGTTGGGCACACTAACTGACCGCCAGCGCGATGTGATAAAACTGTACTTCGGTATAGGTGTGGCCAACCCTATGAGTCTCGAAGACATAGGAGAGAAGTTTTCGCTCACCCGTGAGCGCGTTCGCCAGATCAAGGACAAGGCTATTACCAAACTGCGCACCGCCAGCCGCTGCCAGTTGCTGAAAACTTATTTGGGGAATTAATCCCTTCATCAGCACAATAAAAGTTTAAGATAGAAGTCCTGCATCCTTACGGTGCGGGACTTTTTTGGTATAGCTTTCGTGGATAATACGTAGTTCTGTACTTCATATAAGTCGGCAATGAGGCTAATATTAGACAATCTCGAAGAAAATCCAACACTTTGGACTCCAATCGGAAAAGACTGCAATAAATAAGGATAGCGATAAAGTCAAAAGGGAAGGGAAAGAGTGGAGGCGCCAGGTTAATAACCTACGTAAGAATCGTAAAGAATACAGTTTTTCTCAAGGATATTTATGATAAGTCAGAGCAGGCCGACATTCCAGCGTCGGAGTTGCTTATAAATATTTTGTCGCAATGATCCCTCATTCATACATTCCCCACTTTTCTGCTAGTTCTCTCATTTCGCTTTCAGGCAGCCGCGGTACCCCATCATAGAGCCCGGCTATATGCCTTTGGCGAAACGCTTCATAGAGCGTTATAGCGCAGGATACGGATATATTCAGTGACTGCACCATACCCACCTGGGGAATAATAAAATTGCCATCGCAGTATTGCAGGCATTCTTCGGTGACGCCGGCATGCTCATTGCCAAAGACGAGGGCGATCCGTTCGGTCAGGTTCAGTTCATAGAGCGAGTGAGATCTTACACCCAGGTGCGTGGCATACACTTTCTGATAACGGTCTTTTACTGCCTGCATGCACTTACCGGTATCGTCGTATTCGTGGATGGTGAGCCAGCCAAGAGCGCTGGCAGAGCTGGTTTTTCCAAATTTTTTATGCCTCGGTATCGTAGTGGTCAGCACATATACATCCTGCACGCCAACGGCGTCGCAGGTGCGGAGCACAGCCGAAATATTGTGCGGGTCCTGTACGTTTTCCATTACCACGGCAAGGCCTGCCTGCCGGTGGCTTAATACTTTTTTTATTTTTGCCGATCTTTCAGGGGTCATTGTCCTGTTTAATTTATCAGTGTGTTTAATTCGATCTTAATGATGTGTATTTCTGCCCTTCTCACATTTGTCGCTATGCAGGCGGCGTAGTTTTCCTTAATAAAAATATCGCGCAAATACCATTTTGAATCATTCAGTTTTATTTCGTCTGAGCGCACGTCTATTTCATACAAAGGAAGGAACAGTCCGTGGCCAACAGCTTTGAGATAGGCCTCTTTTCTCACCCACATTTGATAGAACATATTTCGGTTGAACACGCCATGTGAGGGACTGTTGTTGATCTTCTTCCACTCTTTCGGGGTGAAATAATCTTTCATCAGTTCGGTGTCTATGTCCTTGATCTCCTCTATATCTGCTCCGATTTTAATATCAACACCCCCGGCGCAAATGACGACACCTGCTGAGTGCGCAATATTAAAATCGAAGTTGGTATTAAAAAAGGGACGGCCTCTTTTGTTGTATTCGATATCAGCTAAAGATAATCCGATGTCAAGTGCATAGTGTTTCAGCAATTGCGACAAAAGGATCTTGCCGCATATTCTTATTGCCTGTTCCTGGCGCGACGTGTAGTTCGTTATCCGCTCCCTTACCGAAACCGGGGCTTCATGCGCCAGCCAGCTCCATAAGCCGTCGCCTGTAATGGCATCAACTTCGGTATAATAAACGGTTATCATCCGGAGATAAAATAACTAAATTATGTGTTATAGTCACACATTTTTCGTGCACGAATATTTAATGGTATAAAATTGCTTTCATTAAATGTGTGGGTTACAAGGATAAATTGAACGTTGAGCATAGGAATTGTTGTACTTTTCGGTTAAATTCAGTTTGTTATTACGGCAGTGGAAAATATGAGTCTTAGTGTGGTTCCCGGAGCAAACCGCCCTGACCTTTTGCATGAAGAAACGCTTGCGGACATCTTTCGTATGTCTGCAAGGCAATTTGCATCAAATACAGCGCTGATTTTTGAGGACAAGTCGATCACTTATGCCGAGCTGGACAGGTGGAGCGACGCGATGGCCGACTATCTTTCGCAAAACGGGATCGGCCCCGGAGACCCTGTGGGGCTCTGGTGGCCACGTGGCATAGAGTTGCATGTTGCCGTGCTGGGTATTGTAAAAGCAGGTGGTTCCTATGTTCCTCTCGACATTGAGATGCCTGCAGAACGAGTGGAGACCGTATTGACCGAAGTTGGCGCCAAGGGCTATATAAGCCAGAGGAAACTGAATCTTGCGTCTCCCGGCTTCCTCGTGGTATCGCAGCCAAAAGCCGATGAGCTTGTTTATACTACTCCGGGCGCAAAGCCCGATAACTGGGCTTATGTGCTATACACTTCCGGCAGTACGGGCAAGCCGAAAGGGATACCAATAGCCCACCGGCAGATATGTCACTTGGTGCGGGCAGAGCAGACAGTGCTTGAGATAAACAGCAGCGACCGGGTGTACCAGGGGTTTTCCGTATCGTTTGACATGTGGTGCGAAGAAACCTGGATCAGCTACCTTGCCGGCGCCACGCTGTGGGTGGCCGACGCGGCAACTGCCAAGTCCATAGACGAACTGGGTGATGTGCTGAGGAAGCATCGTATTACGGTGCTGCATGCTGTGCCCAGTCTGCTGGCGGTAATGGAGGATGATGTGCCGACATTGCGAATTGTGAATGCGGGCGGGGAAGCCTGCACTACGCAGGTGTTATCGAGATGGTCAGTGCCCTCGCGCAGGTTTTACAACAGCTATGGCCCTACAGAAACCACGGTTACAGCGTCTCTAATTGCCTTGAAACCCGGGGACAACATAACTATAGGCACGCCATTGCCAAATTACCATCTTGCGGTGGTGGATGAACAGTTGAAAGTATTACCGAGAGGTGAGCGCGGAGAACTGATAGTAACAGGTGCAGGTGTGTGTAAGGGATATATAAATCTGCCTGAACTGACCCTAAAAAAATTTGTGCCCAAACCAGCTTCATTGGCGATGCTACCGGGTGATACAGTATACAGAACAGGCGATGCGGCGATAGTGAACGCAGATGGCAGTATAGACTTTCAGGGCAGGTTTGACGACCAGATAAAACTGCGTGGTTATCGTATAGAACTTGGAGAGATAGAAAACAGGCTGAGCAACCTTCCGGACATAACGGCAGCTGCTGTTGCTGTAAAAAAGGATACCAATGGGCAAGATCACCTGGCCGGCTACGTGGTATGCGATGACCCGGTGAAGATGAGTCAGCAGCATATAAGGGACGAGCTTGCTAAGGTATTGCCCGCATACATGATACCGAGTGTGATCATGCAGTTACAGGATATGCCACGCCTGCCCAGTGGCAAGATAGACCGTAAGGCGCTGCCGATACCTGCCATGCTGCTGGAGAATGCAGGGTCGATAACCAATGAAATAATAGACCTCGATGCGCCTTTGGGCGAACGGGTGATAGCGGCCTTGCGGAAGTTTTTCCCGAACCGAGAAATTGAGCTGACGCACGATTTTTTCACCGACCTGGGTGGGCACTCGTTGCTGGCAGCCGCTTTTGTGTCGCGGTTGAGACGGGAGGCAAATGTGCCGCAGGCATCGCTTAAGGATATATATCAGAACCGGCCGCTGAACACACTGGTGTCCTACTGGCAATCGAAGCCGGCGCCGGAATCGAAAGCAAAACGGGTATTCAACGAAGTGCCCCGCAAACGATATTTATTTTGCTGGCTGGCGCAAACAGTGTCGCTATTGCTGATGTATGGATTGTTTGCCGTGCAGATATTCTTTCCCTACTTAGGGTATTATTATGTGGCGGAGGAAACAAAGAATGTTTCTTATGCGGTGACCACGGCACTATGCATGTTTTGCTTTATCCCGCCTTTATTTGCGGCCTTCAGCATCGGCATAAAATGGCTGGTTATTGGTAAGATGAAAGAAGGGGATTATCCGCTGTGGGGTACTTACTATTTCCGGTGGTGGTTTGTGAAAACCATGCAGCGGCTGCTGCCATCCCAGTTTTTGAACGGCACGCCGCTTTATAATGGCTACCTGAGGAGAATGGGCGTGAAAGTGGCCAGTGATGCAACGCTCAGCGCCATGACGATAGGTGCGGAAGACCTTGTGACCATAGGCAGCGATGTCAGCATCAGCTCACAGGCGGTACTGAACAATGCTTTTGTTGAGGACGGTCTTCTTAAATTGCGGCGAATTAACCTTGGCGACCATGCCTACATAGGCAGCAGTGCGGTAATTGCCGGCGGCGCGACGATAGAGGCATGGGGAGAGCTACAGGACCTGAGTTACCTGCAGGAGGGTAAAACCATTAAAGGTGGCGAAATATGGCAGGGCAGTCCGGCTGCGCTGAAGGAAACCAAGGCAATAGAAGACCTGCCGCAGCCACTACCGGTATCTGCTGCAAAACGCCGCAAGTATTCGTTTATTTTCACGCTGTCGCTTCTCGTCTTTCCATTTGTAGTGCTGCTGCCGTTGCTGCCTACCATACTGATCATTCAGAACATAGATAACTCCACTCCTGATTACGATTTCAGCTACCTGATCATTACACCTTCGCTGGCGCTCAGTTATATCATAGTGTTTGCGGTGGTAACCGTAATATTGACACGCTTACTGCAATGGGGGATCAAACCCGGCAAGTATCCGATCTATAGCTGGTTTTATGTGCGCAAATGGTTTGCTGATCAGCTTATGACCTTGTCGCTGATCGTGCTGCACCCTATCTATGCCACTGTGTATATATCGCTCCTGTTTCGTGCGTTGGGGGCTAAGGTGGGTAAAAACACCGAGATATCCACAGCCAGCAGTGTGACACATCCGCTGCTGATCATTGGCAAGGGGGCATTTGTGGCTGATGCGGTAACCCTCGGTGAAGCTGATATACGCGGACAACAGTTGATTCTCGACAAGACCGCTATTGGCAACAACAGCTTTGTAGGTAACAGTGCGCTCATACCCCAGGGCTATAATCTGCCGGGGCGTATGCTGATAGGCGTATTGTCGACCCCGCCGAGCAAGGAGCAACTGGAGCAGGAGAAGGCGAAAGACTGGTTCGGTTCGCCGGCCATAGCGCTGCCGCGCCGGCAGGCCAGCCGCACTTTCGCTACAGAGCTTACCGCTCGCCCTTCGCCCGCGCGGGTGCTTGCACGCAGCATAGTCGAGTTTATCCGTATCCTGATACCGGAAACTGTCATTCTTATCTGCAGTATCCTATTCATCGCCTATGGCCATGATCTGCTGGTTGAAAAATCCTGGTGGAGGATCGCATTGGAACTGCCGTTCTACTACCTTTTCTTCATGGGTCTGCCCACATTTTTAGTCACCGTGGTGTTGAAATGGCTCACAGTAGGCGTATACAAACCCGAGCAAAAACCGATGTGGACATCGAAGGTGTGGCGCAGTGAGGCGATCACGTCCACCTATGAGGCACTCTCTGTGCCATTCCTGCTCGACTTTATGAAGGGTACGCCCTGGCTGCCGCTGGTGCTGCGCCTGCTTGGGGTAAGAACCGGTAAGCGTGTATGGTTAAACACAACAGACATCACAGAACATGACATGGTGCACATAGGCGATGATACCGCGCTCAATGAAGACTGTGGGCCACAAACCCACTTGTTTGAAGACCGCGTGATGAAAGTAGGGCCTGTAAAGATCGGCAAGCGGTGCAGCATTGGCGCCCGGAGTATTATTCTCTATGACAGTGAGATAGGTGACAATGTGAATGTGGATGCTTTGTCGCTGGTGATGAAGGGCGAAAATCTGCAATCGAACAGTAACTGGGGAGGCAGCCCGGTGAAGCCTGCGTAAACCCGAGACCCCGAAGGACAACCACCAATAAGCGGAAAACACAGCTTCGTTATCAGGAGGTTTTACTCCTCCTCCTCTTCTTTCGCAGGAGGATGAATAGTGACCTTAACGCGCTGTATGCGCATTTTGTCCACTGCAAGCACTGTGAACTCGTATTGTTCGTACCGCACTGTCTCATTCACCGACGCAAATTTTCCCGATATTTCAATGATAAGCCCCGCGAGCGAATCACTCTCGCCGCGAACCGTGTCGAAAGTATCGGAAGGTACACCAAGTATACGGCATACATCGTTGATCAGCGTTTTGCCTTCGAAGATAAAATTGTGGTCGTCTATTTTTTTATAATTCAGGTCTTCCTCGTCGAACTCATCCTTGATGTCGCCGATGATCTCTTGCAGGCTCTTGGCTCCGGGCTGGAGAAAAAAGTTGCCGGGGCCGATGCCCGGCGTTCCCGCCATGCCGCGCGAGGCGTTGCCGGTGGTCTGCATGTTCAGCTTTTTCGCCGTGTAGGTG
>CAYNGS010000160.1:0-6511 GCA_964396625.1 uncultured Flavipsychrobacter sp. | reverse complement strand
GCTAAGGGCTCCGTGCAATTCCCAATCGATGAGCCGCTGCCGCTGAACCTCATTACTAAGATCGTAAAGTATCGCCTGAAAGAGAACCTCCAAAAGGCCGGCGAAAAAGCGGCGGCTACCCGTCGCAAATAGTACATCTATTGTATTCTTTATCAAACATTTAATGAACTTTTTGACAAAAATGAAACACAACAAATATCCGGCTTAACAGTCCGTGGCATGATAATTTTAGAATGGTATTCAGATAACCAAAACTTAAGTGATCATGAAAAAGACAATATTAATATCCGCGCTACTTCTGGGTGCTGCAAGCGTTTTCGCGCAGACAACCGACAGAACCATCACCACCAACCATGCGGTATGTAAATCTTTTCCCGACATGCCCTCAAATGCTCATCCCGTTTGGCCTAAAGTTACTTATACCGCACTCGAAGACCCTTTCTGTCCGCCATGTTATGAATATATAAGTAAACATGGCACAGACAGAATGGAATGCCCTTACCTTCGTTTTCCCCCTGAGCATAGCACACCAACTGCCGGCACTTACAACATGAACGACGAATCTGCCCTGCCGCCAGATGCCGGTACACCCATCACTGTACAATCTTCAAGAACCTACACCGGTAACTATCCTGCAGTGTGCAAATCATTCCCCGATATGCCAGCTAATGCACACCCCGTATGGCCTAAAGGCGCCTACACTCCTCTTGAAGACCCATCATGCCCACCCTGCTATGAATACAGGAGCAAGCATGGTACGCTCAGGATGGAATGCCCTTACTTACGCTTTCCACCAGAACATACAAGACAATAACTAAAGATTTCAGATAAACGTTAGAGCCCGGCATTTAGCCGGGCTTTTTTTACAATGAGAACGGACCAACAACCCGGCTACATCATTTCAAGTACAGATAAAATATTGCCCGCCGGATCTTTGAACCAGGCAATCGCGGGCCCCGCACCTCGCGAAATGCCCTTGGCGTCCGTATGAATGTCGCCGGTGTACTGTTCAAATCTGATGCCCTTAGCTATCAGTTCATCAACTGCCTTGTCCACATTCTCTATCGAAAAATTCAGCACCGTGAATGTTGCGGGAATATGATTGGGTTTCGGATAAACAATGATCGCATTGTTGCCTTCTGTTGTCAACCTGATGATACCATGTGTTTCCGAAACATCGAGGCCGAGTATATTGGCATAGAAATCTTTTGCTTTCTGAAGGTCGTCAACAGAAAAGCTGCTGTAAGCAGGAGTATTTTTAAACATAATCGCTGGTTTAAATTGTGAGAAATAAAGATTTATAAAATTAATGCCGTAAAACTGCGTTTTAGCAGCCTTCATGAAAAATTAATTTTTACACCGCAAATGCGGTTATTTTGCAGCGGCAATGTCTCTTTTTATTTCATCTCTGAACTCCGGCAGCAACGGCAACTGTTACTACATAGGCAATGAACAGGAGGCCGTACTTGTGGATGCGGGAATTTCGTGCCGGGAGACCGAAAAACGAATGAAACGAGCCGGACTCGTCATTCAGAAAGTAAAAGCCATATTCATCTCACACGAGCATGGCGACCATATAGCCGGTGTGGAGGGGTTATCAAAAAAGCATCAGATACCCGTTTACATCACGGCACCTGCCCTGCACCACGGCCGCCTCCGGATCGATGCACAGCTCGTCCGGGATTTTAAGGGTCACGAGCCCGTGCAGCTTGGTGGTTTGTCCGTACTGGCGTTTCCGAAGCTGCACGATGCTTCAGACCCTTTTAGTTTTGTGGTGGAAGGCAATGGCATAAGGATCGGCATCTTTACCGATATTGGTATCGCTTGCCAGCACCTTATCCGCAATTTCCAGCAATGTCACGCCGCTTTTCTGGAGGCTAACTATGACGAGGCCATGCTGGAGCAAGGAGGCTATCCGCAGCATTTAAAGAACCGCATCCGCGGTGGCAAGGGACATTTGTCCAACAGGCAGGCACTGGAACTCTTCATAGCCCACAGGCCGCCATTTATGACTCGTTTGCTGCTGTCTCATCTGTCGAAGAATAACAATAGCCCAGAACTTGTGGACGAGTTGTTCAGACGTGAGGCAAATGGTGTGCATATTGTGGTGGCATCGAGGTACAAAGAAACGGAAGTGTACCAGATCGCTGCCGGCAAAAATGACCATAAAATAAACGGGCAGTTGGTGCAACCACAGAAAATTGTACAGGCTTCGTTATTTTAATATTCTGTGCGGAAAGACATTTGCATATAACTTATTTTTTTTACTTTTATCATGTCAAACGGGCTGATGGACGTAACAACCCCTGCATACGAAAATGAACAATTCCTGGTGACCGGAATGCTGTCTGGCAGCCGGGACGGTTTTGGACGGCTTTATGACCGCTATGCACCTTCGCTATTTGGCTATATTCTGAAAGTTACGGGCGATAAAGCAGTTGCAGAGGAGATTTTGCTAAAGGCTTTTAAAGCAATATGGAAGAACCGGAAAAACTATAATTCGGCCACCGGGCGCTTGTATATATGGATATTTAAGCTGACGAGGGAAACAATGCTGCCGTTTATTGCTCCTAAACAAAATATTATCAATAAAGAAATCCAAAATGCACAGATATTCGTAAGTAGCAACATAACGAATAATGAACTGCTTTATAATATGGCAGAATTTAACCATGCAGTACTTGAATTAATGTATTTCAATAAATGTAGCCTGAAAGAAACTTCAGCGGCATTGAATATTGACGAAGAACGGGTGAAATTGATACTTCGATGTGCTGTAAAAAACCTTAGCAATGAGTAATGTAAGTGCCTTTATTGAGTCCGGCATTTTAGAAATGTATGTACTTGGCCATACCTCGCCCGAAGAGACAAGCGAGGTGGAGGAGATGGCTGCAGTGCATGAAGAAGTACGTGCAGAGATAGATGAAATAAGTCGGACATTGGAACAATACGCTGCAGCTCATGCTGTGGAGCCGGATATTACGGTGAAGCCATTCCTCATGGCTACCATAGATTTTATAGAGCGCATGAAGAAAGGTGAGGAGCCGTCATTCCCACCCATACTGCATATGGGTTCCAGGGTGTCTGACTATGCGCCATGGCTAAACAGAAAAGACCTTGAGCCAACGGAACCACTGATCGATATTCATGCCGCCATCATAGGGCACACACCTGAAGTGACCACAGCAATTGTATGGCTGAAAGACGGCGCACCACCGGAAACACATACTGGCGAACTGGAAAAATTCCTTATCGTTGAAGGCACCTGCGACATAACCATCGGACGCGATGTGCATAAAATGAAAGCGGGTGATGTTCTGATCATTCCGCTGCACGTAAGCCACCATGTGACCGTAACGTCCGGTTACCCCTGCAAGATCATTCTTCAGCGCGTAGCGGCATGATCACCGCGCAATATCTACGTGAAACGTACTGTTGGCTCCTGCGGCAGGTGGAATGGAATGCAGTGTGTCATTTAGGTAATAGCTGAATCCGTTCGTACAATCGCCGGCGGCCATTTTTGTCGGTTGCATGCTGATACCCCTTATATACCATAGCCTGCTTATTGCCGGGAATTCAACAGAATAGTCCGTGAAAAAGTCGAGCAGAATAATGTTGGTATCGAGCGTAGACGTGTCGGTAGCGCCTAGATGACCGGAGGTAAGCACCCTGGTGCTCTGCAATTGGTTGAACTGGCCGTTATTATTGTATGCTTTCACAATTACAGACCTCAGCGAGCTGCTATCGAAATTAACCAGCTTTATATAGGGTGCAGAGCTGCTGCACACATGCTTACAATTGCATTCAAATAAAAAAATGCTGATAAACAACACAGTCAAAGTCAGTACATAACGATTGTTCATAAGTCCGAAGCTAAGAATTTTTAGCCATTTTTAGCTATTACACTCAAAAACAACCTTTTCAGGTCTGACCATCAGTATCTAACGCTCACATTGCAGCCATCCATCACAACGTTCTTATAGGCAAACCTAAAAATTTACCATATGCCGATGCGGCACGCATTATTGCTTTATCAACCGTGGGAGCCCGGTCGGCAAAAGTGTCGAAAGACAACTCCACGTCGTTCGTCCTGATCTTTCGTTTCCACGTGCCGCACACCATGCCCTTATCGACGATCACATTGTTGAAGATAACATGATCCCGCTGGTTTCCGCTGCTTGGCTTCAGCCGGTCGGCCGTTACCACCGCGCTGCGGTCCTTATAGGCAACAGTAAATTCGTCATAATTGGGCAACAGATAAGTGGAAGAAGGTGGCTTTGCAGATTTTGTGCCGGCAGGAAACCAATAGGTATTGACACCCACTACTTCACAAAGCAATTCAGACTTTATCATTTCCAGCCCCTCGCGCGAATCGGCCGCATTTAACCCCGACCACCAGGCGAAATCATTGACAGTTGCAGGCCCATGGCTGGTGAAGTACCTCCTCGCCAGTTCGGCTAACGCCTCATCGCGTTGCAGCGATTTGGGATTTGGCGCCCGTTCTTCAAGCAGTGCATAAGTAAATTGTTTTCCCTTTCGCGGGCCGCTGCATATGACCCCATCCAGCTCCGCCCACATCACCAGGTGCACAAGGCGCAGTTCGTTGGTTACTATACCGGCCTTCTGCAACCTTGTTGCCAGCTCAGAGCGTGCAAGCACATTACCGTTTCGCAGCGCCTGTGTAACAATTTTGTTACTTTTTTTGAAAACCGCTTCAGTTAGTTCAAGTTTCTTATTATAAACCGATAATAGTTTCCTGACCCTTGGCGCTGTGAGTTGCTGCATCCATCCTATGTCCTCCGGCGCCACAAAGTGCCACGTGGGTCGCATTATATGAGTGCGCAATATGGACCCGGCATTGAAAGCTGCCTCGATTTCGTCGTCGGTAATGCCGGGTAAACGCAGGCCTATCGCCCATTTCGCAGCACCATAATCCTGAGCCTGCATGGCGCCAAGGTATGCAACCACCTCCTCCGGCTTCGTACATTTATGATCAGAAAGCTGCAGATTATGCAGGCGTAGCGCCGCAACGTCAAAACTTTTCATATTGGCAACGTCATTGAATGTATGCTTAATGTCCCGGGCGAAGGTAAAGTGGCAAATTAAGTTCCTCAGCTACCGAACGGGATAGCTCCTCACCTTCCTTGCTGAACGGCCAGAGAAAAAGCGCTCTGATCGGATTATCGTCCATGATCTTTTTGATGGCGTCCATAGTGATTTTTTTCGCCAGCCCTTTGCGCCGGTATTCAGGCAGCACCGATGCAGAACAAAGGTAGATGGTATCATACTTCACCCCTACCGGAGTTTCGGCGAGCAATTGCCGTTCAGATATTTCTTTATTCAGAAACCGCACCATTAGTTCATTGAGGGTAGGCATCATCAGTATCCAGACTATAGGGCCGTCGTCGTCAGCATATTCAGACATCGTCACCGGATGGATCTGTTGCAGATGGGTTCTTTCCGCTTCGGTCATGCTGATCTGGTCGGGATCGTGCTTGGTGTCAAATACCTCATTCACCAGCTTGATCATTCGTTCGAAGCTCCCGGGCATAGTATTTTTTTGGATAAAGTTAGGTCACTTCAGCCCTTATTGAAAGGCGATCCCAAATTTCTTGTAGGTTTTGGTGCTTTTATACAAAGATTCCATCATGTCATTTTTATTCGGCGCATTCCGGTTGCCTCCGTGCATGCCGCCGCCGCCCATGCGCATCCCCATACCGCCACCCATGCCCATGCCTATGCCGGGTCTCATGCCGCCACCGCCACCATTATGCGTGCTGCTGCCCTGCCCTGCGGGTCGTTTAGAGCCTGTTGTTTCAAAGCAAATACTGAGCGCCCTGCCCTTATCGGCCCTCGTTATTTCCGGTTTGAAGTAGAAAGTCCTGAACGGTACGACTGCTTCCCACACCATTTCATTGTCGGCATCAATGGCCATACGAACCACAATACCGCAACTGTCTTTCTCCATGATATGATACTGAAGGTTACAGCTTTTAAAACCTTGCAACGAGTATTCGCTGGCGTCGCCCATTGCCAATTTCACCTTATCCTCAAGCTCAAATCGCTGGTGGTCCTGCCCGCTGCCGGCGCCGGACTGCCACTGGCCACGCGAAGGCCTGTCTTTTTTTGAAGGTTCGTCAGTGTTTTCACCCGGTATGGGAAAATTGATAGCAGTCACTTCGTCTTTATCACCCTTGCGGTCTATCCATACGGTGAGTCCATTTCTAAGTATTTTCAATTGCGTGGCCAGGTCCCCCGTCTCAACTGTTATATACAGGTTATCCTTGTCATTGGAAACTGCATAGCCAAGCATGGCTTTATCATCGTACTCCGGGTATGGCGAGGGCCAGTCTTTGTTACTGCCATCTACCATTATCGGTTCGCCCTGCCAGATTCCCGGTAATCTCTTTGATTTAGAGTGTTTGGAGCTGTTGCAGGAAACGGTCATGAATAGTACAGCCAAAATGGCTGCTGTGCAGCATGTATGGCTGACCGCAACACCCCCCGTCGC
>CAYNGS010000159.1:0-6560 GCA_964396625.1 uncultured Flavipsychrobacter sp. | reverse complement strand
CCAATCACGCTATTTTCATCCCCGAAGAGATCAGCGTGGGCTTGAAACTGATCAGCAGGGAAGAAGTGGAGAAAGTGGGGCTCATTGGCAAGTACGACCCCGAGACGGTTTCACTTGGCGCACTCTACACCATTGGCCGACAGCAGTGCAAGCCGCACGAGCCGTGCGTGAAGCAAATACCGGCCCAACCCGGGAAGCTTAATACACTATGCTATTTCACAGATATAGTAGTGTTCGCCGACGAGCAACTTCATGCATACAACTGCACGCTCAACTCTCCCGTAGTTATTGCCGACATAACCGAAAACGCAGGAAAGAAAATATGCTTTCAGTACGACATGAGCAGTGCGCCGGAGTTTCGTTATGGGTGGATCGGGTGAGCGGTGCGGACGGCTGCAGCGCCGTGTGACGAGTATTGATCCGTACGCAATTATGCAGGTATCAAGCCAACGGGCCTATAGCTTTCAACCCTTTGTGTTATCCATTAGGTATTGTCATATTCGTCGGAAATACCCAACAAATTACTTAGGTTTGCACCCTCAAAACTAACTATGCAGCAATCAGTATTAGAGCAAATGCAGCAGATGGGACATGAGCAGGTGGTATTCTGCACAGACCCCAACACAGGTCTCAACGCAATTATAGCTATTCATAACACCACGCTGGGCCCGTCGCTGGGCGGCACCCGCTTATGGAACTATCATAACCATGAGGCTGCACTACTCGATGCATTACGCCTGAGCCGCGGCATGACCTACAAGTCGGCGATAAGCGGACTGAACCTGGGCGGCGGTAAAGCGGTGCTGATAGGCGATGCTGCGAAGTTGAAATCGGAAGCGTACTGGCGCCGCTACGGGAAATTTGTAAACAGCCTGAACGGTAAATATATTACAGCAGAAGATGTGAACACATCGTCGGCCGACATGGAATACATAGGCATGGAAACGGAATTTGTGACCGGCAAACCCGAATACATGGGTGGCAGCGGTGACCCATCGCCACTAACGGCATATGGTGTGTATGTGGGCATGAAAGCTTCGGCCAAGAAGGCATGGGGCAGCGACAGCCTCAGCGGCAAGAAAGTAATTGTGCAGGGGGCAGGCAATGTGGGGCAATACCTGATGGGTCACCTGGTAGAGGAAGGCGCTAAAGTGGTTATCTGCGACATTCATGAGAATAAAATAAAACAGGCACTGGCAAAATATCCTAAACTGGAAGTGATCGATAAGGATCACATATTTGACCAGGAAATGGATATCTATGCACCCTGCGCACTTGGCGCCACTTTGAATACGGAAAGTATCAATAAAATGAAATGCCCGGTGATCGCCGGCGCTGCCAACAACCAGCTGGCCGATGAGAATGTGCACGGCCCTATGCTGGTGGAGAAAGGCATTATCTATGCACCCGACTTCCTGATAAATGCAGGCGGCATCATAAACATCAGCATAGAACTGGATGGGTATAACCATGACCGTGCGATGAACACGGTTGCCAAAATATACAATCGCACGCTCGACATTTTCCACCTGGCAGAGAAGGAAAAAGTGCATACCCAGCTTGCCGCTATGCGTATGGCTGAGAAAAGGATAAAAGATATTGCCGCACTAAGCGTCGGTATCTGATGCCGGAACTCTTTTGAGTCTTTCTGAGCAGTTACAGAAATAAACTAACGATGGAGTAGATGCCGGCGGCGAGCAGTCCGCTTACAGGTATCGTTAGTATCCATGCCCACAGCAGGTTGATCGTCACACCCCAACGCACGGCCGAAAGGCGTTTTGTGGCGCCCACGCCCATAATGGAGCCGGCTATGGTATGCGTGGTGCTAACCGGTATTTTCAGGTTCTCGGTAAGGAACAGCGTAATGGCCCCGGCAGTTTCCGCAGCCACGCCCTCAAATGGTGTTATTTTGGTGATGCGCGTGCCCATGGTCTTAATGATCTTCCATCCGCCGCTGAGCGTGCCAAGTGCGATGGCGCTGTAACAGGCAAGTGGAACCCATATAGGCATCTCTGAAAACGACTTAATGTAGTGGGAACTGATCAGGGCGACCGTGATGATACCCATTACTTTTTGCGCATCATTGCCGCCGTGGCCGATACTGAATGCCGCTGACGATATAAGCTGGAAGCGTTTAAGATACAATGTAGACCGGGCAGTGTTCAGCGAGCCAAGGAACATAGTGAAGATGCTCATGGCGGTCAGGATGAGGGCCAGCAGTATCCACTTAAAGTTTTTAGTGTCCATCAGCACATTCAGATAGTAGTTGTCCCAATGGCTTTTAAGTTTGGCCGGGTCGGTTTCCATCACCTGCGACACCAGGATGATCACAATGGCGATAACGCCCAATGAAATTATCTTAGGGATAATACCTCTTCTGAACGAGTAAATGAACCACAGCGATATAATGAACGCCATGATCATACCCATCAGCGGCGCGAGCACGATGAAGCTGACCGTTTTAATGATCGGTTCGGAGTTGACTGCATGAAAGCCGGCATGCGCTATAGCAGCCCCCGCAAATCCGCCAATAAGTGTGTGCGATGAACTGGAAGGGATCCCAAACCACCAGGTCATCAGGTTCCAGGATATGGCCGCCAGCAGGCCGGACATGATCAGCGGCAGGGTTATAAATTCTTCCTTTACTGTTTTGGCAATGGTGTTGGCAACGCCATGATCCTTGAAAATAAAGAAGGCCACGAAATTGAACAATGCAGCCCAGACGACGGCCTGGAAGGGCGTCAGCACTTTTGTGGAAACGATAGTGGCGATAGAATTGGCAGCATCGTGAAAGCCATTAATGTAATCAAATATAATAGCCATGCCGAGGATCACCAGCAGTAGAACAGACATACGTAAGTTATGAGTATTTGATGATGATCGATTCTACTACATTGGCAGCGTCTTCGCATTTATCTGTTACTGTTTCCAGCATCTGGTAAATATCTTTTTGCTTGATGAGCTCCACCGCAGCTATGTTTGATGAGAATAACTTCAGCAGGGTGCTGTCGAGCAGGTCGTCGGCGTCGTTCTCAAGGCTGTTTACCAGCACGCAGGCGGCTGTAATAGCGCGCAGGTCCTTCATATCACGCAGGGCATAGATACTAGTGTTTATAGCCCCTATGGACTTCGATATGATCTCGGCAAAAGCCGGCAATGTATTGTACTGGTCGTCGATCTGGTAGTTTACGATACGCTTTGCCGCGCCCCATATATAGTCAGCTATGTCGTCGAGCGATGTAGCGAGGTAATGGATGTCTTCCCGGTCGAGGGGGGTAATGAAATTGCGCCCGAGCTCAATAAATATCCTGTGGGTTATTTCGTCATTCTTATGCTCGTAGTCTTCGAGGGTTTTCAGGATATTGTCTCTCGTAGTGAGGTCATGCTCCTGCAGGGCCTTTTTAAATGTATTACCCATCTGCACCAACGTGATGGAAACCTCTTCAAACAAACTGAAAAACACCCTGTCCTTAGGAAGGAAAAACTTTAATACCGAGTCAAATGACATAACAATTTATTAATGTAAAATTAACAGACGCAAATCTATCTGCTAATATCCGGCTTTAAAAATGGTAATAGAGACTTAATAATTTCTTAACATTGAAAAGTTGACAACCATTAATAATACCTAATCCAGTTAAAATCAGTAAAGATGGATAAAGCGAAGTACGGCCCAAAAAAAGACGCGCCTCCAAGTTCATTGGGGGCGCGTCCATTCGAAATTAATTATATAGCTACCTTATCAGCGTAACATTGCCGACGCGGTCATACACTTTTCCGCCAGTGGATACAGCCTCTACTTCGTAAACATAAACTCCGAACGGCTGTGGCTTACCATTATACATGCCATCCCAGCCTTCATCGATATTGGTTGTTTCGAATACCTTATTACCCCATTTGTTGAATATGCGGAAGTAATTGAGGGAAGCAATACCGCGCTTCAGTACGAAGAACTTACTGTTTACACTTCCACCCGGCGTAAACGCGTTGGGCACAGAAATATACGTTCCGGGGTCAACACGTATTGTGATAGAATCTGTGGTTTTACAGCCGTCTTCGGTGGATGCATATACTATGTATTGTGTGTGCGTCTCGGGTGTGGCAATAGGATTGGAGACAGTGGTAAGGTTCAGGCCAAGCGGCGGGTACCACAGGAAGTTGACACAGTTGGTCTGCGGCGATATCTGGTAAGATTCACCGGGATACAGCGTTACTGAATCACCCAGATAAATAACCGCTGCCGGGTGCACCACAATGCTGACCCTTGTCGTATCGCGGCAGCCGTATGAACTGGTGCCTACCAGCGTGTAGTCGACCGATGTAATGGGGTGAACCCAGGGCATTGACGAAGACGGATCACTCAAATACATGCTCGGCGTCCATTTGTAATTCGTCACCACTGTACCGGTTCTGTAGCCAGTAGTATCCAACAGCGATATCAGCTGCACTGAATCGCCGGGACACAAAGCAGTGTCTCTGATAGAGCTGTCGAACTGGCCTGGATGCACATAGATGAGTACCGAATCGGACGATACACAACTGAGGTCGGCAGGCGTAACTAATCCCAAAGGTGTGCTCACTGTAACATGCAGAATCACGGTATCGATCGCCGTATCTGCATAGAACACCACATTATGGAGCGTAGAATCATTAAGATTGCCTCCGGGCGACCAGCTATAACTATAATGTGTGTACCACGAATCCTTCATATTTGCGACAAACAGCAATGTATCGAACTGGCAGACATCCCTGGTGTTACCAAGCGATATGACCGGCGGCGGCTGTACATCGAGATGGAACGAATCAACAATGTCAGGACAGCCGGGATAGGTGACCGTGAGTATGTAAGTAGCCGACGTATCGGGTGTGATGGTAGGATCATAGACATTTGAGACGGGGATGCCGGCTGTTGGCGTCCATTGGTAATTAGCTATAAAGTTATTTGTAGCGAGTGTAGTCAATGGCGGAGGCCAGGACTCGCCTTTGCAGACAGCGGTATCTCTTCCATAGAAACTAAGTGTATCATACACGATCAGGACGGAAACTGTATCCTTGACCGAGCATCCCGGTGGGGGCGCCAGATCGACGCCTCCGACAGGCCCGCCAATAACAACAGTATCCTTTACGGTGAGGTAGAAAATAGTTGTACCTATGCTGGTATCGGTAAGCGTATCTTTTGCACTTAGGAAAGGAAAGCCGACCGTGCTCCATGTATAAACGTAACCGGTGTCGAATATCGGGGTGAGGGTAACCGGCGCTCCCTGGCAACTGGATATATGCTGCGGGAGGCCAATGGCAGGGATGTGGTAGACCCTAACGTTCACAGTATCGTGGCCGGTACAGACGCCACTATCGAGCGTGACGGAGTAGATGCCGGTAGAGAATACTTTGATGGAATGTGCGGTATCTCCGGTGCTCCACAGGAACGATGCACCGGGGAAGTAATCGGTGAGCGTGACCGTATCACCGAGACATAGATTTATGACCGGGGGACCCACGATTACGGGTATCGGATCTTTATATACAGTTATGGCATCGAATACGTGACAACCAAAGGGCTTGCCCACAAACAGCGTATATGTGTTACCGCTCACCCCTGCGACAGGATCTATGGTAACTGACGAATCTCTTGATATGGTATCTGCACCGGAGGTTACCCATGCATAATCGTTACCAATAGTAGGCGGAGAAGGGAACAGTGTAATGGAATCAGCGCAGATCACAGTATCGTTACCAAGTGAGAACACCCTGGCATCTGGATTAAAGTTATAGAGTGAATCTCGTTCTGATGCATTTAGCTGCCGGTTATAGACAGCGATATCATCTATTTTACCGCTGAATACCTTTGTGCCTGTGGAGTCCATACCCAACCTAAAAATAGAGTTGGTAGCAGAGCTCATGCCGTTGAAGTTCGCGATGAAGAATCCTATCGACACATTGTCTACATAGAAGTTGTAGCTGCCCCCGTTTTTCTTCAGCATCAGGTTATGCCACTGATTCAGGGTGACGGACGTGCCAAGGAATTGTCCGACACCGCCAAACAAAACTGACACAAAGTGCCCCTTATTGGTGACATAGGGAAGAGCTGGCCCGACAGGAGGAGCAAGCCAATCCTGGCCATCGTTCATTACAAAGCCCCAGCCATCTGATGCTGTGTATGGGGGTGTGATCTGATTGTAAGCTCCAAGGTTTCCATTATAGAGGATCACAGAATTTTGATCTGAATCTGCCTCCATCCACAGAGAATAGGTAAAGTCGCCGGTGGGGCCACTGATGGGCAGGTATGTGGTCCACTGCATCATGGTGGTCTTACCATCGAAGGCATACGCATTGTTGGGGATGCCAAACCGGTCTGTAGTTAATACTGCTGGCGATGTAATGATGGTTGGCACAATCGGCACGCTGTAATTCAGCAGATCGTGGCCATTACCACTGTGGTCTGTAGTATCTGAGCAGAAAGGATACCACGACACGATGGGGAACCCGAGCGCAGTAGCGCCTGTAATGGTAGGTATCTGGCTGAAAATGGACTGGTTCACGAGCACATTAGTGTTGAATGT
>CAYNGS010000158.1:0-6603 GCA_964396625.1 uncultured Flavipsychrobacter sp. | reverse complement strand
TCCGTGCACACAGACACAGAGAACAAGGTGTTCCATATTGTGATAGAACAGTAAGGACACACTGAAGCATAGTTTAAGAGCCGGCGAGATCGCCGGCTCTTTTTATAAGTTATCTTTCTTTCGAAAATAATTATTGAAGAAATGGATTGTGCTTTTTTTCTTCGCCAATATGCGTGGCCGGGCCGTGACCGGATAATACGGTTGTTTCGGCAGGCAATGTAAATAGATGCTTGCGGATGCTGCTCACCAGGGTTTCAAAACTGCCGCCGGGAAGGTCGGTGCGGCCAACACTTCCGGAAAACAGCACATCGCCGGAAATGACCCAATTGCCCTGTGGATAATAAAAAGATATGCTGCCCGGTGAGTGGCCGGGAGTAAAAAACACTTCAACACTGTCATCGCCCAGTTGCAACGGTGTGCCATCTTTAATGAAGAATGTAGGCTTTGGTACCTCCCGAAAATCAAAACCGAAAATAGTGGCGGAGCCTGCAGCCATTTTTAGCACAGGTGTTTCGAGTTCATGCACGCCAAAAGGAATATTATACTTATCGATCAGTGCCTGCACGCCAAAAATATGATCAATGTGCGCATGGGTATTTATTATCGCTTGCGGCTGCAGCCCCTTCTTCTCAATGAATGCGATCATCTGCGCCGCTTCCTGGGGGCCATACATCCCGGGGTCAACTATCCAGCATTGTTTTTTGTCATTGCTGATAACATAGGTATTCTCTTCAAAGGCATTGAATGTAAAGAAATCAACATTTAACATATCCGAATGGTATAATTTTAGTAATTTGTACTGCAAAAGTAAGGGTTTGAAGGTTCAATATCCTTTATGCAATAGGAAGGTCTCTTTATGCGTTTTAACTAAATGAGGAGACAAATTATCACTAGAAAATGATCAAATTTATCCGGATGAAACCCTTTAGGAAAAATTTGAAAACACATATTGCGGCCCTTTTGGTATTGTTTGTTTGTGTGGCAACCGGCATTCCGTTAAAGGTTGGTGCACAGTCGTATGTAGAGGTCTTCGGGCAGAACCGTTTGCAATACCGCAAATTTGACTGGAAGTACTTTGACACCAAGCATTTTCGCGTATATCATTACGACCGTGCAGGGCGCCAGTTGGGGCGTTATGTAGCCGAGGAAGCCGAAAACGATATCCCCGTCATCGAGAAAAAACTGGGCGGCGAATTTCCTAAGCGTTTTAATATTATTCTCTACAACTCATACGATGAATACCGCCAATCCAACATTGGTCTTAAAGACGAATCTTCTGCCACCGGCAATACCCGTGCGGGTACACTGAACCTTGTGGGCGATAAGCTGGTGGTGTATTTCACAGGGCAGCATACCGATCTTCGGCATCAGATTCGCGCGGGAATGGCGAGGGTAGTGATGGAGCGCATGATATTCGGGGAGAGCTTTAAGAAAATGGTAAAGAATGCGCTGCTGCTCAATCTGCCGCAGTGGGTAACAGACGGCTACATTTCATACCTCGTGGATGGATGGGATGCTAAGAGCAACAGCGAATGGAAGAGCCTGCTGGATGCGCGTCCTGATGCCGGGTTCTACGAGCTCGCTGAGCAATATCCGGAGCTGGCAGGTAAGGCCTTCTGGAAGTTTGTATCACATCAGTACAGCAACAACACCGTAAAGAGCCTGCTGTATAGTATGCAGCAAAAGACCAGCCTGAACAAAGCCATGAAAGAGAAATCGAACCTGGACATGAAGGTGACGAAGGCCTACGATTCCTGCATTGGCTTTTATAAAAAGATCTACGAGCAGGATGCAAAAAAACAGGAGATACCCGACAGCACCAAGGGGTTGATATCGCTGAAGGTGCCCAAGGACAATACCGTGATCCGTGACATAAGGGTTTCTCCACGCGGCAGCGATGTGTGCTATGTGGCATGGAAGGACGGCAAGTACACTGTATACACCCAAAAGACCGCTAACGAGCAAGATGTGGCCACCATACTGGAGGGAGGACAGAAAGACCTTACCGAACAGACCGACCCCAACTACCCGATGATAGCATGGTCTATAAGCGGGTACAAACTGGCCATATTATACAGAACCGGCTTCCGCATGAATCTGCGCATATACAACAGTCTTAAGGGCCGCATTGAAAATTATGTGATACCCAAGAACCGCTTTGACCGCGTGCTGGGCATGGCCTTTATGGAAGATGATGATAAGCTCGTATTCTCCGCCATCAAAAAAAGCCAGACAGACCTGTACCAGTTTACCATCAAGGGGTCGAAGATGACCAACATCACCGACGATGCGTGGGATGATGTGGCGCCGGTATTCATTGCAGGCGGCTCGCGCACCGGCATACTGTTCCTTTCAAACAGGCCAAAGCCCGGTATGGATGTGCCGCTGGGAGTGAACGAGTTGCCTGCCGGCCCCATGAACGTATTTTTCTACAACACAAAAACAAAGAGCACTGAGCTGATGCAATGTACCGACTATAAGACCGGGCACGTTACGCAGCCCATCCAATACGGGTTCGACAACTTTGCTTACCTCTACGATGGCAATGGGATCAACAACAAATATGTAGTGCTCTTTGCCCGCGACAAGCACAATAAGGATTCTGCCTATTCCGTGCCAATTACTAACTACAACACCAGTATACTCGGCCAGCAGTACAACCTTGCCAGTGGCGATGTGGCCGACGTGATACAGGAGAAGGATAAGTATCGTGTGTACTTTCATGAGCTGCAGATGCCGGGCGACAGCACCCCGGTAAAAAAACTGAGCCCTACCATATTATCCGCGGAGCCGTCCGAAGCAAAGAAAACACACAAAGACACCAGGGCGACAGCAACGCAGCCCGGCACCGCGGCGCCTGCTGCCGGGGAAGAAGAACCCGCGCAACCTGAAATACGAAGCGGCAATGCATTTCAGTCTGAGTTCTCTGATACGACCCAGCCGCAGCCGAAGCGCAGAGTGCGCACCAGGCGCAACAACATTTACAGCGCCAACACGGCAAACCCAGAGGCCGACAGCTCATTACTGGGCGAGATAACAGACAGCGCCTACCTGAAAATGAAGCCCACGCCCTACAAGCTGAGTTTCAAACCGGATTTTTTCTCCATCAGGCTCGACAACAGCATCTTGTTTTCGCAGTACCAGTCCATTGCTTCTAATGGCGGGCAGTACATAAATCCTTCATTGGGCGCCCTGGCCACTTTGAGTCTTAATGAGCTGATGGAAAACCATCGTATCACGGCGGGCTTCCAGCTGCCCATCAACACATCGGGCTCCACATACTTTTTGCAATACCAGAACTTTACAAAGCGGCTCGACTGGGGCTTGCTCTTCCTGCGCAGCCAGGACAAAGAGACAATATCGGTAGTGTATGAAGACCAGAACCACATCCCCGTTTTTCAGCAGGACCAGCTTTTTAAGACCGTGACCAATATGCTGCAGGCCGACTTCGGGTATCCGCTGGACCGCGTGCGCAGCATACGTTTTCACTCGGCATTGCGGCAGGACCGCCTTATAGAAAAAGCTACCGACACACTTAGTCTCAGCTTCCCGATCCAAACAGCATCCACATACACCTCACTGAGCAGGCTTGAGTATGTGTTTGATAATACCATCACCCCGGCCATCAATATCCTGAACGGCACACGGTTCAAGATATATGGTGAGTACCTCTACGGGCTCAATAAAGGCAACAGGAACTGCTACAACCTGGGCCTGGACATACGCAACTATGTGAGGCTGTATAAGAACCTGATACTGGCCAACCGCCTTGCCTACGCACACTCAGACGGCAACTACGAAGTGGAGTACCTGATGGGCGGTGTGGACAACTGGATAAGCCCTAAGCAGGACGCCAACGGGGGGCAGCCCCCCGCCGATAACTACGGCTTCCAGTCTATGACCACACCACTGCGCGGCTATCTGCAGTATGCGCGCACGGGCAATAACTTTGCCGTACTGAATACCGAACTGCGCCTGCCCGTACTGACCACATTTATGAAGCGGCCCATACAGTCTGCCATACTCAAAAACCTGCAGGTGGTGGCCTTTGTGGACGCGGGCGACGCCTGGAGAGGCTTTATACCCGATGCGCAAAGCATGAACTCGACCTACAACTATCCTAATTCCTTTTCGTCTACCGGCCCCAATAATGTGTACCTGACCCTGACCGTACCCAACAGCGGCGGACTTGCCATGGGCTATGGAGCAGGGCTGCGCTCATCTATATTCGGTTATTTTGTGCGCTTCGATGCCGCATGGAATATCGATGGTATTAAAAAGCCGGTGCTGTACTTTGCATTAGGCACGGATTTTTAAATAAATGCAGGATTTCACGCCAATAAAACGATGCAGTGTAATTGTGTCGGGCACTTTTTGTTACTTTTGCAGACACTTGAATGAAAACTATGAAGTTATCTAAAGAAGTAAAGATCGGGTTATTGGGTACAGTGTCCCTGTTGGTATTCTTCGGTGGGTATTATTTCTTAAAAGGCGCGAATATATTCTCAAACGACCGGGAATATTACTGTTATTATAAAAATGTAGAGGGGCTCCAGAACTCGGCCAACGTGACCATAAGCGGCATGAATGTGGGGCATGTGACCAGCATGCACCTGACAACGGACAAGGGGGTGCGGGTGATCATATCGATAAGCAAGAGTATAGACCTGCCCACCGGCACCATAGCCAGCCTTGAGACCTTTGACCTGCTGGGCACCAAAATGATAAAGCTGGACCTGGGCCACGGCCCCGGTATACTGCAGGACGGCGCCGAGCTGACCACCAGCCGCGAAGGCAGCATAGTAGACAATGTAAGCGCCGAGCTGACCCCGAGGCTGCAGGAAATGAAAGCTACCATAGCCGCCTTGAATGTGACGCTGGCCAACGCAAATAATATACTGAGCGCAGACAACCAGAGAGCGATAAGCGCTGCCCTGCAATCGGTAAAAGTGACGGCCGACAACCTGGCATCGCTGACCGGCACCCTGAAGAACGAGGGCGGCGAAATAACCAGCATTGTACACAATGCCAACAGCATAACCGGCAACCTTGCAAAGAACAATGATACGCTGAACCGTATCTTATCGAACGCAAGCAGCATAACCCGGCAACTGGCCAATGCGCCGATACAGAAAACAGTAGCGGAGCTGAACAGCGCGGCCACCGACCTGAAGGGTATACTGGACAAGATAAACAATAACCAGGGGTCGCTGGGGCAACTGATCAACGACAAGGCCCTGTATAACAACCTGAACAGCTCACTGAATTCGCTCAACACCCTGATGAAGGACATAAATGCACATCCGAGCCGCTATATAAACGTAAACATCATTGGCGGCAAGAAGAAAGATTGATGTTAAAAGTCAAAAGTCAAAAGTCGAAAGCCGAAGGTCAGAAATGGACTATGCCCCAAAGTATGGCATTTCGCGCCTGTGCTTTGTGCTTTTGCCTGGTAGTTATAGCCACTGATCTCTCGTTTGGCCAGAAGGCAGATACGAGCGATAAAGTAAGGATCAACATCCTGAACTCGAAGAACTTTATTTTTAACCACACCGATTCGGGGGAGTACAACAAATTTATAGGAGATGTGGTGATAGAGCAGGGTACCGATACCCTGTATTGCGACAGCGCATATCAAAACAGCACGACCAAAAATTTTGAGGCATTCGGCGATGTGAAGATAGCCCAGAAGGAAGGCACGCAGGGCACCAGCGACTACCTGCGCTACACATCGAACCAGAAGCTCGCATTTATGCGCGGCAATGTGAGCCTTACAGACGGCAAGAACAACCTCAAGTGCACGGAGCTTACCTACGATCTGGGCACAAAGACGGCAGTATATGACAAGGGGGGTGTGCTGCACAACGACTCCACTACCGTAACCAGCAATTCGGGCATATACAATGTGAAGAGCAAGGAGGCGCATTTTAAGGGAAATGCAATTATCACAGATCCGCAATACAAAATATGGTCGGACGATATGGTGTACAATACCGACACCAAGGTGACCGAGTTTTATGCAAAATCAACGGTGGTAAGAGACAGCGGCAGGGGCGTGCTGCAGACCAGCAATGGCAGCTACGACGGTAAGAATGGTATCGCTCATTTTCGGGGTCATTCGTCTATCTGGAACGACGGGCAGTATATAGAGGGCGATACCCTGAACTATAACAAGCTTACCGGCTACGGCCTGGCCATAGGTCATGTAGTATCGATAGATACAGAGCACCACAGCACCATGTATTGCGGCTGGGCACAGTATAAGCAGAAAAAAAGGATACTGCTGGCAACGGTAAAACCGGTGCTGGTGCAGGTAAATGGCAAGGATACCATATACATGCGGGCAGATACCTTTTACTCAGCCCCGATGGTGCGCATACTGCCAGCAGTGAAAAGTAAAAAACCCGACATGAAAGACTCTGTAAGAACGGGCAGCAGCGCGCCGGCTTCGCCCGTGTCGGTTAAAGACAGCATAGCCATAGTGAAGAAGGCGGGAAATAACGATAGCCTTATGAAGGCCGCAGATACACCCGACTATACATCGCTTGTGCCCTATGTGCGGCCTTCATAAGGCTAACGTTATTTCCCGCCTTCTTCACTATG
>CAYNGS010000157.1:0-6604 GCA_964396625.1 uncultured Flavipsychrobacter sp. | reverse complement strand
CGGGTTTTGCGTAGCCAGCACAAAGAATGGCGACGGTAACTTATACAGCATTCCACCGGCGGTTACATTACGCTCCTGCAAGGCCTCCAGCAGGGCGGCCTGCGTCTTCGGCGGCGTGCGGTTGATCTCATCCGCCAGGATAATGTTGGCGAAAAGCGGCCCCTTGATGAACTGAAAATGGCGTTGTTCGTTGAGTATCTCAGCGCCTACGATATCGCTTGGCATAAGATCGGGTGTGAACTGTATGCGCTTGAATGACAGATCGAGCACATCGGCTATGGTCTTTACCAATAGTGTTTTTGCCAGCCCCGGCACACCCACCAGCAGGCTGTGACCATTGCACAGAATAGCTATGATGAGTTTCTCCACCACGTCGTTCTGCCCTACTATTACTTTATCTATGGCTTTCCTGATCTCAGCGGCCTGTTTGTTGAGCGCGTCCGCTGCTTCTATGTCTGTTGCGTATGTATGCATTAATTCTGAACTTTTCCCTAATAAACGTGAAAGTTCTATTATTTTGTGTAAACAAACAAATAGTAAAACTATATAAAAACATAATTCCGGTGGATATAACAATAAAACAGGCACAGCGGCAGGTAGACGACTGGATACACACTGTAGGGGTGCGCTACTTCAACGAACTGACCAACCTGGGCATACTTATGGAAGAGGTGGGTGAATTGTCGCGGATCATGGTGCGCAGATATGGCGAACAATCGTTCAAGGAAAGCGATAAACATAAAGACCTGGGCGATGAAATGGCTGATGTAATGTGGGTGCTTATGTGCCTTGCCAACCAAACCGGCGTGGACCTCACAGATGCGCTGCAAAAGAATTTTGAGAAAAAGAATCTGCGCGATGCCGGACGACACAAAGAGAATGAGAAACTGAAATAGGTTTGTGGGGCATTGACGACCATATTGGAAAGGGTGCCCGTAAACAGTAAAGGCTCCTGACGGAGCCTTTACTGTTTACCAATATCTGTTATCCCTACTCCATCTTCACGAACTTGTCAGTTTTCAGGAGCGTGTTATTTTCGTCGTAGACCATTATTACGTACATACCATCTGCAAGCTGACCAACGTTAACGCTGATGGCTTCTTTGCGGGCGATCAGCTCCTTACCGTCGGGGCTGAGGATGGATACAAATACCTTTATCGGCGCGTCGATGTGCAATACATTAGAGGCCGGGTTGGGGTAAATCTTTATGTCCTTGCCTGTGTAAACTGTGTGTACTCCGCTGATGGTACCAGGAACAATAAACGGAGCTGAAGTGTCAGAGCAGTTGTTGATATCCCAAACGATCACGGTATACACACTGCCGGGTATATTGTTATCGGGTGCAAAGTTGCTTGTAGCGCCGGGTATGGGGTCGCCATTCAGATACCATTGCCACCTTGTGAAAGAACCTGCCAGCAATACATTGCCCAGCGTATCGAGCGTAATGATCGGATCTGGTTTTGGCAGAATGGTCACAGTTGGCAGAATATCGCTGCACACACCGTTACT
This sequence comes from uncultured Flavipsychrobacter sp., assembly GCA_964396625.1. Taxonomy (GTDB): domain Bacteria; phylum Bacteroidota; class Bacteroidia; order Chitinophagales; family Chitinophagaceae; genus Nemorincola. Next base: position 5,095 of record CAYNGS010000157.1, on the reverse strand, counting down.
TACCGCCACGGTAACTGAGCCAGGCAGCGAATCGGTATATGACAGATCTGTAGCTCCGGTAATATCAGTGCCATCGCTGGACCACTGATAAGTGAGACCGGGTCCACCACCCGGAGTCGATACATCCAGAGTAATTGGCGTGCCGTTACAAAGCGTTAACGGACCAGCCGGAGATATGGAACTTGCCGCGATTGCCGGGCCAACCGTAATAGCAGCCAAAGCTAAGCCGGGGCAACCACCTGCCACTGGTGTTGCATAAGATATGGTTACTCCGCCCGCTGCAACACCGGTAACAACCCCGGTACTGCTGTTAACCGTAGCAATAGTGTTATCGCCGCTGCTCCATGTGCCACCGGCTGTAATATCGGCAAGACCGATAGTAAGACCGGCACAAACTGTAGCCGGGCCTGTGATCGGGGCCACAAACGGCGCTGCATTAACTGTAATGTTTACAGACACTGTTGTTGCACAACCTGCCGAATTAGTTATGGTGTAAGATATATCAACCGCACCCGCAGCAACACCGCTAACAATGCCTGATGGGCCTACAGTAGCGATCGTTTCGTCGGCGCTTGCCCAAACACCTCCGGTAGAATCATCTGCAAGCGCGATAGCTGCAAACTGGCATACCTCGGTAGGACCTGTAATTCCGTCAACAACGGGGTAAGCAACCACCGCAATTACTGCACTGCCCGTCATAGTGTCCGTGCAGCCTGTTGTAGTGTTCGTTGCAACAACTTTGTAAGTGCCGGCTACTGTCTGGATGCCCATGTCAAGGATGCCCGGAACACCGGTACCTGCAACAGCGCCTCCCACCGGAGTAGAGCCATTGTACAACTGGTAATTAATGCCTGCATCTGAGCCGCTGATATTAACATCAGACCCGGTGATGGTAGCGCAGAATGTTGCACCGCCGGCCACAGTATAAAGTGTTGGCGCAGCGTTCATTGTTATAATGGATGTGCCAGACATTGTTGCGCTGCATCCTGCTATTGCGTTTACCCCGACAACAGTGTAAACTCCGGATGGCTGCAAACCTAAGTCGAGTGGAAGACCGGTACCTGCTATTGGCGCACCTACAGGAGAACCACCATTGTATATCTGGTAGTTAACACCCGTATCAGAACCACCCATGGAGAGGTCAAAGCCGGCAGTACCTTCGCAATAAACGCCGCCAGACGATATAGTATAAACAGTAGGAATAGGCGCAATGTAAACTGTTACGCTGCCCACCATCGTATCAGAACAAGATGTTGTGGCATCGGTTGCAACAACGATACACACACCAGAGGTAGTCTGCAGACCAAAGTCGAGCGCTCCACCGGTGCCTGCCATTGATGAGCCTGTAGCCACGCCGCCGAGATATAACTGGTAATTGATGCCAACCTGTGAAAACGCCAGGCCTACATCAACACCTAAACCGCCGACACATTCCGCCCCGCCGCCGGTAACGGCATATTGGAACGGAGCCGGATTAATAGTAACTGTGGCTGTGCCGCTCATTGTGTTGGTACATCCTGTAGCAGGATTTGTAGCAACCACTGTGTAAATGCCGGCAACTGTCTGGAACCCGAAATCGAGACCGGAGCCCGTGCCTGCAACAGGAGCGCCTACCGCAGTACTGCCCACAAATAACTGGTAGTTAACGGCCACGTCAGAACCTGTCAAGCCAATATCAACACCGGTACCAAACTGACAGTAGAAACCACCGCCGGTCATGAAGAACACATTGGGTAACGGATTGGCCGTAACCAACGCACTTCCCGTCATATTGCTGGTACAAAGGCTCGACGCATCTGTAGCCACCACTGTATAGTTGCCTGCAACATTCTGCAATCCAAAATCAAGTGCCAAACCGGTTCCCGCAACCGGGAGACCGGTGGTGAACCCATTATTATATAACTGGTAGTTGATACCAACGACTGAACCACTCAAACCCACGTCAACACCGGTGCCGCCGGCGCAAAAGGCGCCGCCGCCGGTAACCGTGAATAAGTCGGGCAACGGAAGGATCGTTACCGCCACACCACCTGCCATTGTATTTGAGCAGCCTGTGGCACTGGTTGTAGCCACGATGGTGTAAAAGCCCGCAGCCGTCTGCAAGCCGAAATCCAAAGCTGCACCGGTACCACCCTGTGGCACGCTGGTTGCAACAAACGTATTAAACAACTGGTAGGTAACACCGGCATCTGAAGAACTTAAACCAACATCTACACCTGTGCCGCCAGAACAGTAGCTGCCACCACCCGTAACTGTATAAGCCGTAGGCAAAGGATTTATTGTAACAGAAGGTGACCCTGCCATAGTGCTTACGCAGCCGGTAGTAGCATCAGTGGCAACAACCGTAAATGCACCGGCCAATGTCTGTAAACCAAAGTCGAGCGCCAGCCCCGTGCCGGGAAGCACTACCAATCCTGTTGGACCATTGAACAATTGGTAGTTGACACCAACGGCAGAACCGCTCAGGCCGATATCGACACCCGTACCATCGAGGCAGTAAGCGCCGCCACCTGTTACGGTGAAGGCAAAAGGTAAAGGATTGATAACTACCACTGCGCTTCCCGACATATTCGCAGTACATAATGTTGTTGCATTTGTACCCACTATAGTGTATGTTCCCGCGGCTGTCTGTATACCGAAATCGAATGCACCACCGGTGCCGCCAACCGGAACACCTACGGGAGTACCGCTATTGAACATTTGATAATTTATACCAACATCCGTACTTGACAAGCTGATATCAACACCTGTACCGCCAGCGCAATAGCCACCGCCGCCCAACACCGTATAAGCAGTAGGCGCCGGGTTTACTGCTATAACTACAGAACCGGTCATAGTGTTAGTGCAACCTGTAGTGGCGTCTGTAGCAGAGGCAGTATAGATACCGGCTGCTGTCTGCAGGCCAAAGCTGATAGCGGCACCGGTACCGGGGACAGGACCGCCAACCGGCGAGCCACTATTCAACAACTGATAATTTACACCAGCTACCGAGCCACCTAACGAAACATCAACCCCAGTGCCACCGGCACACACAAAACCACCACCTGTGATCGTGAATGGAAGAGGCAGCGCATTAACCGTCACTGTTGCCGTTCCTGACATATCCACAGAGCACGATGTAGTAGCATTGGTGCCTACGATCGTATAGGTTCCGGCCGATGTCTGCAGCCCGAAATCAAGCGAACTGCCGGAGCCGGTCACCGATGCACCAACGGGCGCAACGCCGAGCAACAATTGGTAATTAACACCGATATCCGATCCGCTGAGCGAAATGTCGGAGCCAGTGCCACCGATGCAATATCCTCCACCGCCCAGAACGCTGAAGGCGTTAGGTAATGCGTTTACTATAAGTATTGCACTGTCCAGCATATTTGCCACACAGCCGGTAGAAGTATTTGTGGCAACAACCTTGTATATGCCGCCGGCATTTTCGAAGCCGAAACTAAAAGCAGCACCTGTGCCTGCCATAGCCGGACCAACCGGTACAGCACCATCAAACAGCTGATAATTTACACCAAGCTCGGAACCTGCCAGTCCAACCGGAACGCCCGTGCTGCCGGAGCAGAAAGTTCCGCCACCGGTTACGGCGAACGCTGTTGGAGGTGCAATAACGGAAACAACTACACTTCCTGTCATGGTTGCAGAACAACCGGTTGTACCATCTGTGGCAACAACCGTATATATGCCCGGAGCCGTTTGCAAGCCGAAGTCCAAAGCAGCGCCAGTACCACCAAGCGGAACGCTTACAGGCGAACCTGCCAGTTCCAGTTGGTAAATAACACCGACTGCCGATCCTGCAAGACCAACGTCTGAGCCTGTACCCGCAGAGCAGAAACCGCCGCCACCCGTAACTGAAAAAGCCAGTGGGCCTGGGATAATAGATATCGTAGCGCTACCAATCATATTGGTAAAACATGATACACCTGCTGTACCGCGCACCGTATAAGTACCGGCTGCAGTAAAAGGTCCTAAGTCGAGCGAAGCACCAGTACCGGTAACCGGGGCTCCTACAGGAGAACCGAGGAAATACACCTGGTAACTTACACCGGGTTCAGAACCGGAGAGACCAATGTGCGCTCCTGTTGCACCGGCACAGTAACTGCCACCACCGGTTACGGTCTGCGCTAAAGGCAGTGGGGTAACTGAGACCGTGATGATGTTTGAAGTAGCAGTAGGAGTCGAAACGCAGGTTGCCGAAGACGTCATGATACAATTCACCGCATCGCCCGACGACAAAACGCTCGATGAAAAAGTATTGCCGGTACCGACGAAAACACTGTTTACAAACCACTGGTAAGTTGGGGTTGGGCCACCGTTAACCGGAGCCGGAGTAAATGTAATGCCTATGCCCGCACAAACCGAACCTGTTGGTGATGCGGTGATCGTAACCGAAGGTGCGATTGCGCCGGAACTCAAAGACAGATTACCAAAGTTAGTTCCCCCAGCGCCTGTAGTAATACCTAAAACCCCTATAGCTGTGGTTGAATAGATATATCCCGGAGTCGCAGATGTTGATGTTGCCTGTACACCCAGGCCTGTGATCGTAAAAGCATCATGCAGCGTGATATCACTACAGTTAATATCGATGGTAATTGAAGCAGAAGTAAAAGATGCGATGGAAAGGCCGGTAATATTGCCCGACAGCGTAAAATTCAAAACCGGTGGTGTGCTCGGATCAAACTGCCAGCCCGTTGGCGCGTTAAGAGTCAAATGATCGGTGCCCGCGGAGAAATCTGAATTGAGTCCCTCGCTGACCGTAATGGTGCCAAGGGGGGTAAAAGCCGGAGAACTGCCGCCAACCGCCAACGTAGGGCAGATGTTTGTGCCTCCTCCGCCGGGGGTAATGGACGTTGCAAAGCCACTGTAGCTAAAACAACAAAAAAGGAATGCTAAAAGAGATAATTTCACTGCTTTCGAACGATTGTTTTTAACAGGTACAAAAGCAGTCAATGATAGAAAGGAAAAATTTCTCATGAGCGAAAAATATAATTAAAGGATAAATTTTTATAAATTAATGGTAAACATACATAAAAAAGGTCAGAGAGTAAAGAAATGAACTAACTTTTTTATGAAAAAATGTGCATAACTCTCCGAT
>CAYNGS010000156.1:0-6615 GCA_964396625.1 uncultured Flavipsychrobacter sp. | reverse complement strand
ATTACTTTTGCACCTCATTTAACTAAAATAATTGCATGCAATTAGCAATCATTGGTACAGGCTATGTTGGATTGGTAACCGGCACCTGTTTTGCTGAAACAGGTAATAACGTGACTTGTATAGATATAGATGAAAAAAAAATAAGTAATTTAAAGCATGGCAAGTCGCCGATATATGAGCCGGGGCTGGATGTGCTGCTGGAGCGAAACATAAAAGAGAAGCGGCTGCACTTTACCACGTCGCTGGCCGATGGGATACAGGGCGCCAAGGCGATATTTCTCGCGCTGCCCACACCACCCGGTAAGGATGGCTCGGCGGACCTGCAATATGTGCTCGACGTAGCCGCATCGCTGAGCAAGATCATAACAAAGTATACCGTAATTGTAAATAAGAGCACTGTGCCGGTGGGCACAGCCGAAAAGGTGCATGCCGTGCTGGCTCAGCACCTGGACCGCTCGCTGTTTGATGTAGTGTCCAATCCTGAGTTTTTGCGTGAAGGTGTTGCTGTGGAAGATTTTCTGAAGCCGGACAGGGTAGTGATAGGCACATCGTCGGAAAAGGCTAAGAAGGTAATGGATGAACTATACCAGCCCTATGTGCGGCAGGGCAACCCTATATATTTTATGGATGAGCGCTCGTCTGAGATGACGAAGTATGCAGCCAACTCATACCTGGCCATGCGTATATCGTTCATGAACGAGATGGCTAACCTTTGCGAGAAGACAGGTGCAAATGTAGACTGGGTGCGTATAGGAATTGGCGGCGACAGCCGGATAGGCAAGCGTTTTCTCTTTCCGGGTATAGGATATGGCGGTAGTTGCTTTCCCAAAGATGTGAAGGCGCTGGCGTTTACTGCGCTGGAGATGGATTACGACTTTCAGTTAGTAAATACGGTGATGAAAGTTAACGATCGGCAGAAGCTGGTGCTGGGACAGAAAGTTAAGAACTACTTCGGGTCTGAACTGACGGGTTTTACTTTTGCGATCTGGGGCCTTGCGTTCAAGCCGGAGACCGACGATATACGCGATGCACCCGCACTGGACCTGATAAGGGAACTGACAGAGGCCGGTGCACGACTGCGCGTGTTTGACCCTGAAGCGATGGAAAATGTGAAGCAGATAGTAGGTGACAAGATACATTATGCAGCAGACCAGTATGATGCCCTGACGGGTGCCAGCGCGCTGATCGTGGTTACTGAGTGGAGCGAGTTTCGCAACCCTGATTTTGACCGCATCAATGAAACACTGAAGCACCCGGCCATATTTGACGGCCGGAACGTGTACTCATTGGAAAAAATGGAGGAGCAGAGCTTTTATTATGAGAGCATAGGCCGCAAGGTGGTGCACCAGCATGTGCATGATACTCTGGTAATGCCGCACCATGTGATCGTGCGCGACAGGGGCGGGCTTGATTAGATGATTGATTAGCTGATGTGCTGATTAGCTGATTAGCTGATGGTTTGGTGATTGGTTGATTAGCTGATTAGCTGATGTGCTGATGATTAGGTGATGTGCTGATTAGGTGATGTGCTGATGGTTTGGTGATTGGTTGATTAGGTGATGTGCTGGTTAGCTGATGTGCTTATGGTTTGGTGATTGGCTGATGTGCTGATGTGCTGATGGTTTGGTGATTGGTTGATTAGGTGATGTGCTGATTAGCTGATGGGTTGGTGATTGGTTCCAGCCGTTGCTGAGGCTTGGGGAGTGATTGGTTGATTTCAGGAATTGCAATTTTTAATAAAAAAACAGACATGGCAAAGCGAATATTAATAACAGGTGCAGCGGGTTTTTTGGGGTCTCATTTGTGCGATCGTTTCCTGAAAGAAGGATACGAGGTGATAGGAATGGATAACCTGCTTACCGGCAACATAAAAAATATTGAACACCTTTTCCCGGTGCGCGAATTCCAGTTCTATCATCACGATGTAACCAAGTTTGTGCATGTGCCGGGTAAGATTGATTATATACTGCATTTTGCCTCCCCCGCAAGCCCGATAGACTACCTGAAGATGCCGATACAGACGCTGAAGGTGGGCGCGCTGGGCACGCACAACCTGCTAGGCCTCGCAAAGTCGAAGGGGTCGAGGATATTGGTTGCATCGACATCTGAAGTATACGGCGACCCGTTGGTACACCCCCAAACCGAAGAATACTGGGGTAATGTGAACCCGGTGGGCCCGCGTGGCGTATATGACGAGGCCAAAAGATTTATGGAAAGTATTACTACAGCATACCGCACTTTCCACAACGTAGAGACCAGGATCATTCGCATTTTCAACACATTTGGCCCAAGAATGCGCCTTGATGACGGCCGCGCACTGCCTACATTTATGAGCCAGGCACTGAGAGGAGAAAATATTACCGTGTATGGCGATGGGTCGCAAACACGATCTTTCTGCTATGTTGATGACCTGGTGGAGGGTATCTATCGCCTGCTTTTATCTGACTATGCGAAGCCCGTGAATATTGGTAATCCATCTGAGATAACGCTGCTGCAGTTTGCTGAAGAAGTGCTTGCACTGACCGGCTCGAAATCGAAAATCGTATACGAGCCATTGCCCCAGGATGATCCTAAACAGCGACAGCCGAATATCACCAAGGCAAAGGAGATACTTGGTTGGGAGCCTAAGGTGGACCGGCATGAAGGACTAAAGCGCACGCTCGAGTATTTCAAGCTACACATTTAGTCAATTAATCGCTTTTAGCAAACCTACTCAAAATATTCATTGGGTTAATCTGGCCTATTTCCGCTTGTCAAATCTGCGTAAATCAAATGTACATATCGCCATGACATAAAGCGATTTACATAGTTGTTTTTGCGTTTATTTTGATCGAGTGCCGCTCAAATATTTTTCGACTTATTAACCCAATATTAATATTTAGTAAAATTGAGAAAATAAATCAATTGGTAATTAGGGGAATACTGAGAATTCTCGCTATTTTAGCGAACTACATTTTGTAAAAAAATAATTCCGTATGAAAAAGCTCTATTTTCTTCTTACCTGTCTTGTGCTTTCATGTTCTCTTTTCGGGCAAACTACTGTGACCATTTATGCGGGTACAGGCGGCATGCCTCATGACGATAGTGTTACCGGAAACGCATCCACTTCGGGTGGGAGCGGGGCGATAAGGAAGAAGGATACGATATTGTGTTCAGGCTTTCAGCGCGGATATGGGGTATTTGATCTCAGCTCGATTCCCGTTGGCGCTTCGATACTGAATTGTAAAATCGGCTTTAATGTACTGCACTCCAGCACGTCATCTACGACATGGAACACATATGGTTATGCCGGAGACCTTTCATTAGTTACTTCGGCGACGACTCTTTATGCCGATTGCATTGCAGGCACTTCATTGACAACCGCAACTTACGGCACAACCGTGGGCAACAAGGTTTTGACAGCGACGGCGGGGGGCGATGCTTTTCTGCAATCGCATGAGGGTTCGAAAATTTCGGTTTGCTGGACGAGTGGCGCCACCAGCGCGGGGTATACGATACGGGGTGAAAGCGGCGTTGCGGATACAGGAGGGGATCACACACCTTATCTGCAACTTACTTACTGCAATCTGCCGGCCATTTCGGGTCTTAAGGCAATTTGTCCCGGATCGTCAACCACGTACACCATTAACGACTCGGTGGGTACATGGACGACATCAAGTTACGTAGCGACGATCAACCCGGTAACGGGGGTATTGAATGCCGGGAGCGGCGTTGGCACAGTAGTCGTGATCTACACCGTTGGTTCGTGTACGGTAAAAGACACAGTTGCAGTAGAACCGTTGCCGGCTATCACGGGTTTGCCCACAGTATGCATGTTCAGCTCTACAACACTTTCCAACTCGGTTGCCGGTGGCACATGGAGCAGCAGCATAACATCTGTAGCTACTGTCGATTCGGTTTCAGGTGTGGTTCTTGGCGAGTCGCCGGGAACGACTGTAATTACCTACAAGACAGCACCAGGCTGTACAGTGACTACGACGGTAAACGTTTCGCCCAATCCTAACCCAATAACCGGCAATCCAAGTGTTTGTACCGGGTCCCTGGATACACTGACGGAGACGATACCGGGTGGCATATGGAGCACAACTGCTCCTTCGTCAATAGCGACAGTGAGTTCGAGCGGGGTAGTCACCGGTGGGACATCAACCGGTGTGGCGACAATTATGTATGCCATTGGACCGTGTATGACAACCTTTACGGTTACGGTCATTTCCACGCCAGCGTCAATAACACCTTCGACACCTGTTAGTGTTTGTGTGGGTGCTACAACGCTCTTATCTGATGTAACGCCCGGGGGAACCTGGACCACCAGCGATGCTACGGTAGCTTCTGTGAATTCGGGTGGCACGGTGACCGGTATGGCAACCGGCACCGCGACGATCACATATGGTGCGGGTGGTGTTTGCTCAGTTACGAAGCCCGTGACAGTAGTTGGCCCGTTGCCCATCAGCGCTCCGACTTCATTTGTTTGTGCCGGAGGTACAGTATTATTTTCTGATCCGACGGCGGGGGGCACATGGAGTAGTGGTGCCGGCACAATCGCGACAGTCGATGGCGGTGGAACCGTTACCGGCGTCTCGCTTGGCACGACTCAGATCACGTATACCCAGGGTGGCTGCTCTGTATGGGCCAATGCCAGTGTATTTGACGGGGCCGGAACCATTCAGCCTTCAGGTTCCGTTAGCCTGTGCGCCGGAAATAGCATGACTATGACCGATACTCCTACTGTAAGCGGTACCTGGAGCAGCAGTGCATCGGGGATCGCAACGATAGACCCTGCGAGCGGCGTTGTTACCGGGATGGCTGCGGGAACGGCTACCATAACGTTTACCGCAAGCGGTGGCTGTTATACAACCCAGACAATTTCCATAACGACCGGGGCTTCAGCATTGTCACCCTCTTCGGCATCGATTTGCGTTGGCGCCACAACCACCTTCACCGATCCGTCGGGCGGTGGTGTATGGAGTACCAGCGCCCCAACCGTTGCAACCGTTGCAGGTGGCATTGTGACAGGTCTTACGTCCGGGGTTGCAACGATCTCATATTCGATAGGCGGATGTTCTGCCCTTGCCACGGTGACAGTTTCGACGCCACCTGCGGCGATCACACCTCCTTCCATAGCCAGTGTATGCATGGGCAGCACCGTAAGTCTTGGTGACGCTACCCCAGGCGGGGCATGGAGCAGCGGCTCCGGTGGTGTAGCTACGGTCTCGGGAACCGGCGTTGTGACTGGTTTATCTATAGGGTCGGCGACAATATCATATACCGTTGGCGGATGTTCCGCCATTAAGGTCGTGAATGTAACTTCCGGGCCAGGCCCGATCTCGCCGAATCCTGCAACCGTATGTCTTGCAGGCACTTCCACGCTGACGGATCCCACCGGCGGCGGCGTGTGGTCGAGCAGCAATCCGTTTGTAGCTACCGTTACATCCGGCGGTGTTGTCTCAGGCGTAGCGCTTGGCACCGTAAATATTTCTTATTCATTGGGCGCCTGCGTGGTGATCGACCCGGTTACCGTGTCTGCACCACCATCGGCAATAACTGTTACCGGGGCAACCTCAATTTGTATAGGCGGCACGACCAATGTCAGTGATGCCACTGCCGGTGGATCGTGGAGCAGCAGCCCCGCAGGCGTTGTAAGCATATCCGGTGCGGGACTTGTTACCGGTACCTCGGCGGGGACCGCCACGGTGTCCTATTCTTTGGGCAGTTGTATTGTGACTACCACCATTGTTGTTAATGCAACCCCTGCTGCCATATCGCCATCATCTGCTACATTGTGCACGGGCACATCTACAAGCTTGTTTGAATCTGTTGGCGGCGGCGCATGGAGCAGCACGGCGCCCGGTGTAGCCACTGTGAGCACGACAGGATCGGTTACCGGACTTACAACGGGTACGGCAACCATATCTTATTCGATAGGCTCGTGTGTTGCGACAGCAGCTATATCCGTAAACCTATCAGCGAGCGGCGGGGTGATCTCCGGGCCTGCGGTTGAATGTGTCGGTTCTTCGGCTATCGTGTTGACCGATACAGCATCGGGTGGTACCTGGAGCAGTAGCAGCTCTGCTATAGCTTCGGTATCCGGCGGCGTGGTGACCGGTATCAGCGGCGGCGTTGCAAACATTACATATACTGTGATCAACAGTTGTGGCACATCAATTGCCACACACATGGTCACTATCAATACATCTCCTACTGCAGGCAGCATAGTTGGCTCGTCACTTGTATGTGCGGGTACTTATACTACACTGTCCGATATTGTTGCGGGTGGTACCTGGACGTCGAGCAATGCTACGGCCTCTATAACCAGCACAGGGTTACTCACAGGTATAACACCGGGGACGGATACGATCACCTATACTGTTGTTGCGAGCTGTGGCACGGCATTGACGAAGGACATTATCACGATAGGGCCTTACCTGAGTGCGGGATTTATTTCCGGACCAACGAGTGTTTGTGTCGGAGCTACCATACCGCTTGCCGATCCGGCAACAGGTGGTGTTTGGACGACCTTGTATCCCGGAATTGCGGGCGTTAGTCCGACAGGTGTTGTAACCGGGAATACTCCGGGAGCAGACACTATTTACTATACTGTGAGCAGCAGCTGCGGCA
>CAYNGS010000155.1:0-6655 GCA_964396625.1 uncultured Flavipsychrobacter sp. | reverse complement strand
CCGACTGGGAGCAGACCTATGTGCACCCCAGGTTAGGCGCAATGCCCGCCAGTTTGTTCCTGCATAACTGGCTCGCGCACGACTATCTTCACTTCCGCCAGATCACCGCCACCAAGTATGCATACCTAAAAGCCCACTCCACCGATCCGTTAGATTACGCAGGTAATTGGTAAAGATCCCGGATCTTTGCTCTTCGCAATGCCGTTATATCTTCTCGACGACGATTTATGGTTTCCACCACCCAGCGAGGCCCTGCCCGACGGCCTGCTGGCCATAGGCGGAGACTTAAGCGTGGAGCGGCTTTTATTGGCTTATCAGCATGGTATTTTCCCTTGGTTCAATGAAGATGAGCCGCCCATGTGGTGGTCGCCCGATCCGCGTTTTGTGCTCTTCCCCGGCGAACTGCACGTGAGTAAAAGCATGAAGCAGGTCATTCACAGGCAGGTATTTGAGTTCCGCGTCAATACAGCGTTTGAGCAGGTCATAAGCCAGTGCAGCAGTGTCCGGCGCAAGGGCATGGATGGCACCTGGATCAGCCCGCAGGTGATAGATGGGTATACAGAATTGTATAATTCCGGCTATGCGCACAGTGCTGAGGCATGGCACGGCGGCCAGTTGGTTGGCGGACTGTATGGCGTTCAGCTTGGAAAAATGTTTTTTGGCGAAAGTATGTTCAGCCTCAAAAGTAACGCCAGCAAATTCGCCTTCATCTGCTGGGTGCAGCGTTTAAAGGAGGAGGGCATTCGTCTTATCGACTGCCAGGTGCACACCACACACCTCGAAAGCCTCGGCGCCAGGATGATAAGTCGGGCAGATTTTATAGAAATGCTCGCTAATTATGCGAGCTAATTTTTGCAGATCAATAGCCCGGCATGGCTTGAACCTGAATAGCCGCGAGTGAACTTGCGGATAGAGAAACCAAATAACCAACCCCGAAAGGGGGTGAACAAAGGACACGAAAATCGAGGTTTCGGAATGCACCGCTTCACCTGCATTATTAATAGTTTTTTTAGTCATATAGCGGCTATTTCCTGTTTTTCCATCTTAACGTTATCTTTGTAAATAACTGAATTTAAGCCATTGTACTATGCCGCAAGCAGCCACATCATCAAAGTCAGCAAGGTTGTCGTTTGAAGAATTTAAACAAGGGGTTTTGGATGACTACCGCCTGGTGGTGGCCAGCCGTGAGGCCAGCCTTATTGGTCGTCGCGAGGTACTTACCGGCAAGGCCAAATTCGGCATTTTCGGCGATGGCAAGGAGCTGGCGCAGATAGCTGCGGCAAAATGTTTTCAGCCCGGCGACATACGCACTGGCTATTACCGCGATCAGACCCTGATGTTTGCGACCGGCATGAGTGACCTGCAGAAGTTTTTTGCGCAGCTCTATGCCGACACAAGTATCGAAAACGAACCTTCCTCAGCCGGCCGAATGATGAATGGCCACTATGGCACCCGCTGGCTCGATGAAAAAGGCGAATGGAAAGACCTCGTCAGCGACCCCCAGTCCAGCAGCGATATATCGCCTTCCGCCGGCCAGATGGTCCGGGCGCTGGGCCTCGCTTATGCATCAAAAATGTACCGGCATGTAGATGAACTGCAAACTGGCTTCGAACAGTTTAGCAACAAAGGCAACGAGGTTGTATTCTGTACCATTGGCGATGCATCAACTTCTGAAGGGCTTTTCTGGGAAAGTGTTAATGCCGCAGGCGTGCTGCAGGTGCCGCTTGCCATATTCGTTTGGGATGACGGCTACGGCATTTCCGTGCCGCGAAAATACCAGACCACCAAAAATTCAATATCCGATGCGCTCAATGGCATGCAGTGGGATGATAAGAAGGGCGGCATCAATATTTATACGGTAAAGGGCTGGGACTATGCAGGCCTTGTGCAGACCTTCCAGGAAGGCATAGCACGCGTCCGCGACACCCAGGTACCCGCGATTTTTCATGTGCAGGAGATGACGCAGCCACAAGGCCACTCTACCTCCGGTTCCCACGAGCGGTATAAAAGCAAAGAACGCCTGGAGTGGGAAAAGGAGTGGGATTGCGTCGCAAAAATGCGTGAGTTCATCCTCAGCAACAAAATTGCCGGCGAAGACGAGATCGCCGCTATTGAAGAGGAGTCAAAGACCGAGGCCCGCACTGCCAAGCAAATGGCGTGGGACAATTTTATCGGGCCCATCAGAGAACACATTCAGCAGGCCGCCGGCATTTGCAATGAGGTGGTGAATGAGGGCGGTGCCAATGCCCCGGCCATGGCTGCTATTGTGCAGGAGCTGTGCGCCATCCGTGAGCCCATTCGTAAAGACGTAATGCAGGCAGTGCAGAAGGTGCTTGCCCTCTGTGGCGGTGGTGCATCTGCTAAATCGTTGCGCGATTTTTATGACTACATCCGCGCCGATAACAAGGAAAAATTCTCATCACACCTGTATTCAGAATCGCGTTTCAGCGCCATGAAAGTGACCGAAGTGCCGGCGCAATATGGCCCCGACGCTCAAATGCTGAATGGCTACGAGATACTCAACAAATTCTTCGATTCTACTTTCGCCGCCAACCCGGCTGTGTTTGCATTTGGCGAAGACCTCGGCAAGATCGGGGATGTGAACCAGGGGTTTGCCGGCTTGCAGGACAAGTACGGTGCATTGCGTATATCAGACACCGGTATCCGCGAGGCTTCAATAATAGGGCAGGGTATAGGCATGGCCATGCGCGGCCTTCGCCCCATAGCCGAGATTCAGTACCTCGACTACCTGCTTTATGGGCTGCAGCCGCTCAGCGACGATGTGGCCACGTTGCAGTACCGCACCCGCGGCGGCCAGAAGTGCCCGCTCATAGTGCGCACCCGCGGTCACCGTCTCGAGGGTATCTGGCACAGCGGTTCGCCCATAGGCATGATCATAAACGCCATCCGTGGCATATATCTCTGTGTGCCACGCAACATGACGCAGGCCGCAGGCATGTACAATACACTGCTGCAGAGCGATGAGCCGGGGCTGGTGATCGAATGTCTGAATGGCTACCGCCTCAAGGAAAAAATGCCGTCAAATCTTGCCTCTTTCACAATACCGTTCGGTGTGCCCGAAGTTATCCGGCAGGGAACGGATGTAACCATCGTATCCTACGGTTCCACGCTTCGTGTCATTGACGAGGCCATTAACGCCTACCTCGAGCCTGCGGGCATCAGTTGCGAAGTGATCGATGTACGCACCCTGCTCCCTTTCGATGTCAGTCACCTGATCGTTAAGTCGCTCGAAAAAACGAACCGCATTGTCTTCGTCGACGAGGATGTGCCGGGTGGTGCCAGCGCCTATATGTTTCAGCAGGTAATGGAAAAGCAGGGTGGCTATAAATGGCTCGATGTTGCTCCGCGCACCATCACGGCCAATGCCCATCGTCCGGCCTACGCCACCGACGGTGATTATTTCTCCAAGCCAAATGCAGAAGACATCGCACAGGTGATCGAAGAAATGATGCGGGAATGATCGCCGAACGAAAAATAAAACGTGAGATCGTGCAGCGGCAAGTGTAGCGCGTGAACAGAATGCTACACACGTCACAAACCCAATCGGCCGTCATCGCGATGCACACATACGGCCTGGCGCGATGGCTGTGTGCAGAAGCGATCCCGCGAAATACTTCTACGGTACTTAGGTGTAATTCCAATGTGCAATGACATTTGCCAATCAATCGGCCGCCCGACTCAAAATTGAATAACAAGAGAGGCGATCACGCGAAATACTTTTTTAACATTACACTTCGTCAGTTTTTTATTTCAAATACCTTATCTTACACTTGCTTCGGTGTTAAGTCAACTATCGTTTTACCGGTATTTTACTTATTCTGCAGCGAATTTCGATTCCATTTTTCAGCCGCTTTTAATCCTGTTTATGATAGTCACACCCGAATTGCAAAGTAAGTTCAATGCATGTTTCGCAAGGATAATGAGGCAAACGCCCGCAGGCCTTCAGAGCAAGTGGAATGGTAAAATAGAATGGAAGGATTTGAAATCCTACCCGTTCATTCAGCCCGAGGTGATCTCGGAATTGCCCGACGGGGCCAAGGCTGCTTATGTAAACCTGCTTAATAAATTGAGCCGGGGTACCATATGATCCATCGGCTTTCGTAAATAGATATGTGCTTCTCTACCACCGCAAGCTTTGCATCCTGTGCTGTTCTCGCCACAATAGGTACGGCCACCATGGCCAGGACCACTACCAACCGGCAGAGGCTGCTCGGAGCCATGCCGCTGTTATTCGCCTATCAGCAGTTTTCCGAAGGGTTCGTTTGGCTGTCCGTTCAGCATGCAGGATTTGCGCACCTGCGAAACATAGCCATGTACTCCTTCCTCATTTTCGCACAGATCGTATGGCCATTGTTCGTACCGTTTGCTGTGTTAGTACTGGAGAAGGACGCAAAGCGAAAAAAATTGCTGAAGTGGTTTGCATTTGCGGGCTGCCTCGCCGCAACATATTTTACCTGGTGCATTTGCTTTTACAGCGCAGATGTCGAGGTCAGTCAATACCACATTAAGTATGTGCTCGATTTCCCCCTGTCCAAAAGATGGTTCTATGGCATTATTTATTTCATTCCGGCCATGCTGCCCACATTTTTTTCGGGCTTCAGCCGTATGCGCTTTTTGGGTTTTCTGCTGTTTGCATCATACATCGTCTCGCGCTTTTGCTATAAAGACTATATAGTATCAGTATGGTGTTTCTTTGGTGCGCTCAGCAGCATCACAGTTTTATACATAATCATGCAGGTGGTCGGCACGGAAAAGAAAAACGCCGGCGCGCCAATGGCAGCCTGACCTAAAAGTCCTGCTCGCCCCCTTGTGCCGGTACACTGGCAAGGTTTGGCAGCTTAATGATGTGCAGCAATGCAAATAGCTTTATCACCGGGTATATCGGGTCTATCTCATGCCATTTCCTGCCAAAGTTGATCGCTGATGGATACTTGTGGTGATTGTTATGATACGATTCACCAAGCATCAGTATGTCTATCGAAAGTAAATTCTGTGACGTGTTTTTAAGTTTGTAGTTGATATACCCGTATTTATGAGCAAACCAGTTGATGATAGCACCGTGCACAGCCCCCATCGCAAAGATCGGAAGCAGCAGCAGGTACAGCCATGGAGAGGTGGCGTAGAGCGCAAAGATGGTGACATAAATACCTATCCACAAAATTCTCGACACCGCCGAGTCGGCCCATCTGTCAAAGGCAGGCCAGTCAGGCAGGTTTTTTGTGAACCGGTCTTCTACCACCATCGACCCGTTCATCAGGTCGCGGTATATATTGCGTGTCCGCCACATCATAGCAAATACGTTTTTCGAATAAGATGGCGAGTGCGGATCCAGCTCCGTATCCGTATATGCATGGTGCAGCCGGTGCATTATCGCATACGCCTTTGGGCTCATATATGACGACCCCTGGGTGATATAAGACAGCACGAAAAATACCTTTTCCATATTCTTGCTCATCTTAAACGCGCCATGTGCCGCATACCGGTGCTGGAAAAACGTTTGACAAAACAAAGACAGGTACCAGATAGATATAAAAAAGATCAGTATGAACATAAATTCAATTCCTTTAGTGAGCGAAAAATAGTTAGATAGAAAGTGCGGAAAATTGAATTTTACAGAGCCACTTAATTCCTGTAGTGAAGTGGAAACGAAGACGCTATAATACGCTGTATTTCTAAAAAAGTACTTCTAAAGGTAACCTTTTTATTGTTAAGTAGGTGCTAAACTACCGACATTTCATTTTATAGTAACATCTGCCTCCTGAAATGCATAGTTTAACAGGTGTATGACTCTATAAGAAAGAATAATAGTGCCGCTGTTTTTTACTTCGTTTTTTACACTAATTTTCCTCAAAATTCTTTGAATGAAAAAGGTTGGTATCAGCGGCTCGGGGGCAGTCGCACAGGCTTTAGGCAGTGGCTTTCTGAAACACAATTACGAAGTAATGCTGGGTTCGCGCGATATTGCAAAGCTGGATGCATGGAAGGAAAAGGGGGGCGCCAGGGCGCGTACAGGCAGCTTTGCAGATGCTGCGGCGTTCGGCAAGGTCGTTGTCCTTGCGGTGAAGGGTAGTGCAGCCGCTGATGCGATCGAAGAAGCCGGTCCGCAAAACCTCTTGGGCAAAACCGTTATCGATACCACCAATCCCATACTTGCTGCGCCGCCTGAGAATGGTGTGCTCAGATACTTCACCAACCTCGACGAGTCGTTGATGGAGCAATTGCAGCTGAGGTTTCCCGAGGTCCACTTTGTCAAAGCGTTTAACAGCGTCGGCAACGAACTAATGGTCAATCCCGCCCTCAGCGAAACGCCCACTATGTTCATATGTGGCAACAACGATGCTGCAAAAAAGACCGTCAGTGACATCCTCGGCATATTCGGCTGGGAAGTCGCCGACATGGGCAAGGCCGCCGGCGCACGTGCCATCGAGCCACTCTGCATGCTCTGGTGCATCCCTGCTATACTGCACAGGCAGCGGAGTTTTGCATTTCGGCTTATTAGCGCATAGTTAGTCTCCGGTGTTGTTTTATGACGCCAGACTTTCTACTTTTGGCTAAAGGCTGTTTTAATATTTAGAATCTGCAAGCATGGAGCCAATCATAACCATTCGCCGGTTAAACAAAAAATATGGCGATA
>CAYNGS010000154.1:0-6689 GCA_964396625.1 uncultured Flavipsychrobacter sp. | reverse complement strand
GCCTTCGGTCGCTGGGGCGATAGTGAATCCCGGTTGACCACTGCCATCATGAACATTAACCCAGTTTTTCCCAACCGGGCTTGCCCCGCTATAAGAACTTGCAAGGTCAAAAAGAAGCATTACATTACCCTGGGATGAACCTCCGTCATCGAACAAATTTCCAGTTATACAAAAATCCCTTTGGTTGATGCCGATACTAGGGTAATCAAACCATACCCCCGGAGCAAAACCCGAAACCATGTATTTCCAGCCATACCAATCAGCCGGGGTGGACGGGCTATTGTTCTTACTGAATGCTATAAACAAAGCTGATTCGGCACTGGTATGGCCTGATTGGATCATAAAAATAAATCTGTCGGCATTGGGGTCGTATATGACACGCGGATCACTGAAAGAGGAAGTTGACGTGCCAAAAAAAGTTGAATAGTCATACGACCCAATACCGGTTCCGTTACTGTGATTGAACTCTATTCCACAGTTTACAGCGTTAACGATAAATCCTCCACTGGAAATTGCGACAGTATTATCCGGCGGTGTGCTGTTCGGGCAATAACCTGCATCAAAACCGAATGTGACGGAAGGCGTAGCCGTTGTTTTACTTGCACCGGAGGATGATTCTTCTACATTTTCACTGCCTTGAATTTTTTTTTTCGGCTCGTTTAGAGGTGCCGGATTGTAAGGTAAATTTTCTGGCCGCTTGAAATTATCTTGTTCGTTGTGATAATTGTCATCTTTTATATTTTTGGCATCCGTTTTTTTACCCATATCCACCTTGGCAGGCGCTTTTAGTTCCGAGGCGGGATGAACGACATTCTGTTTGCTCGTTGTAGCAGCCTGTTTTTGACCGGAATGTTTTTTTGCAGATTTTGAATGATGTTTTTTTTCAGTTGCTATGGCATTGAAACTCATAAGCAAAATCACAGTGGCTAAAAAATATGCATTTTTCATTTGATTAGTATTATGAGGTGAATTATAATGATTCAAATATAATAAATTTTAAGACAAGTATATAATAAACTTTACTTTTTTAGCACGCCCCGATCCGTAAAGTTATCATGGCAGACCCAATAGGAAACAGGGATTTCCCCCATAATATAAAGGGTATTTTTACCGTCGTAAAAAGCAAATAAAGTGACTGCTCTTTTTGAAGTAGGACCTCTGACGGCCTAATGTTTGATCTATAGCAATCGCACTGCGCCGACGCCGGATACAAAGCGAAACAAATGCTTGGCAACATAAATAAAAAATAGCGCCTACCGGTTATTTTTATCATTTACCCGAATAAAATTTGCTTTCCTGTGTTCGTTTTATAATTTTGAACAAACCGGTCCTGAATGAAGCAGATAAAGGGTTTGGACACCCTCCGGGCTTTCGCAGTGTTTTTTGTATTGGTACAGCACTTCGGGGTTTGGTTCGACAATACATCTCCATCTGGCCGTTTCATAAAAGACGTCCTCATACCCGACGGCGGTGCCGGTGTGTACCTGTTTTTCGTGCTCAGTGGCTTTCTGATCACCTCCATCCTGCTTAATGCGAAGAATATTGACCAGGGTGCACGACCGCTCTCGGTATTGAAGAACTTCTACATCAGGCGCTCCTTGCGTATATTTCCGGTATATTATTTCCTGCTTTTTTTGCTCGTCGCGATCGACTATCCCGATGTCAGAAAGTATTTCGTTTACTTTGCCACATATACCTCGAACATACTTACCTATCGTACCAACGCATGGAATTCATTTAGCCACACATGGACCCTCGCCGTTGAAGAACAATTTTACCTGCTGTGGCCGTGGCTTATTATTTTTGTAAATAACAAATACCTCAGGTATGTGTTCTTTGCAGCCATTATTACCGGGATTGTAAGCACTTACATAACATTGATGCAGGGACACATGACCGCCCTGCTTGTCTTCAATTCTTTTGATGCCTTCGGCTTAGGCAGCATGTACGCCTGGGCCCGGCTCAACGATAAACGGGCAAGGCAATTCGAGACAGCCATCAAAATCCTTGTCGTTCCTACGTTAATAGTCTACTTCTCATGGAAATTGAACTACCTGTACCCCACGCCTTTCAGCGTTCCATGCCTGGTCAAAACAGTAAACAGTGTTATCGCTATGTGGTTGATCATCCTTGTCGTCAGGAACAAATCAGCCTGGATAGGCAAATACTTTCTCGGGAACAGGTTTCTGAATTATATCGGCAAAATAAGTTACGGCCTCTATCTGTATCACTACGTGTATTTAATGTACTTCTGCGGCAAGGTCAACCAGTACCTCTACGATATTACACTCCCATACCCGCAGGTAAACAAAGTGATCCACGACAGTCATGTGGATTATTGGATACAGGTGGCGATCATGGTATTGATCGCTTCAATATCATATTATCTTATAGAAAAACCTCTGCTGAACCTGAAGAAATACTTCACTTACGGATCGGGAAAAACACACCCTATTTCTTCCGCGCAAAAATAACGAAATCAGTGCCGGGTATATCTTTCGCTCCTGCCTGCCTCATCATGGTTACGATTTGCCCCCTGTGATACGTTGAATGGTTAAACACGTGCTGCAATACCTGGTTCACGGGCATTTTATGCGACACCTTCGACCGGTCGTAAAACTGAAGCACATGCGTAAAGGCTGCATCGTCATATTGCCGTTCTGTGAACTGGACAAACGTGCCCGATACGCTCTGCCAATCATTACATGCATCTTCAAAGGTCCCCTTGAAGTCAGCCTCGGCCCATACCGGGTTCTCAGCCAGTTGCAGGCGCTGCAGCCATATGTATTCAGCGCTCCAGGTATGGTACACCGTTTTGCGCAACGAAGGGAAACTGCTGGCTATCTCCACGTCATACTGGCCATCGCCCAGCTTCATTAAGGCTTCGATCATCCTTTTATTGGCCCATATATTATATTGGGCATATTGCAGCAGTAAATCCTTCATGGCAAATCGTAACTTTATGCGAAATTAGAGTATAAAATGACCGATAAAAATAATTCTTTAGGGTTTGATACCATATGCCTTCATGGCGGCCACACACCCGAAAGCAACCGGTCTCACCTCACGCCCATATATGCATCCAGTACCTACACATTCGATAGCGCAGAGCAGGCCATCGCCGTTTTTAAAGGTGAAGAGCAGGGATATATCTACGGCCGATGGGGCAATCCTACAATAAATGAGGCCGAGGAAAAAATAGCGCTGCTGGAAGCCTACGGCCTCAAAGACAGCGCAGGCAAACCGCTGCAGCTAAAGGCTATATTGCATGCATCGGGCATGGCGGCCATCACCACTATGCTGCTCAGCAACCTACAGGCAGGTCAGAAAATACTCACACATTTCTCGCTCTATGGCGGCATGCACGAGCTGGCAGAAAAAATATTGCCCGGCCTGGGCATCGAACCCGTCATCATAGACTTTCATAACATTGACAAGGTTGAAGACGCAATAAAGGCCGATAAAAAAATAAGGCTGATCTACATTGAAACACCTGCAAACCCCACACTTCAGTGTCTCGACCTGGAGGCCTTGTCTGCGCTTGGCAAAAAATACGGACTTACTGTTTGCGTCGACAATACATTTGCTACCCCCTACTTGCAGCAGCCATTCAGGTATGATGTGGATTATGTAATGCACTCCACCACCAAATTTCTCAATGGGCACGGCACCGCCATCGGCGGCATCGTTATCGGTCGCGACATCGAAAAAATGAGCCATAGCGTCACAAAGATGCACCGCCTGCTGGGTGGCAACAGCAATGCATTCGACGCATTTCTGCTCACGAACGGACTGCGCACCTTCAGCCTCCGCATGGAGCGCCATTGCAGCAATGCCATGCAGGTGGCCAACTACCTGTCACAGCACAAAGGTGTAGCGCATGTAAACTATCTTGGCCTGTCAGGCCATCCTGATGTGGCAACGGCTGAAAAGCAAATGAAACACCCCGGCGCCATGCTCAGCTTCGAATTGAAAGGCGGCTTCGATGCAGGCGTCAGTTTTATGAACAGCCTCAGGCTTTGCACTAATGCGGTATCTCTCGGCACCTGCGATACGCTTGTGTCTCATGCCGCCTCTACCACGCACCTTGGCGTGGCCAGGGATAAAAGAATTGAATTCGGTATCACCGATGGGCTCATACGCATGAGCGTCGGCATCGAGAATATCGAAGACATCCTGAATGATCTTGAACAAGCCATTAAATAGCCAAATAAATGAAAACAGTCTTTGTCTGCTCGTTCCTGCTCCTGCTCGCTTGCTGCATTCATGCACAGGAATGTAATTGCCCGCCGGGAATCAACAATGATAATGACGGCAAGCCGCTGAAAGTTTTTGCGTTCAGTAACAGCCACCGGTTGGGCATTTGCGGCTACCTTACCGTGGAGGGCGCCGATACTACTTATACACAGTTCGCCCTGTTCGACTGTGCTACCGGAAACAATGTGAGAGAATGGAGCGAGGACAAAAGCTGCAAGATCGAAAAAGTTAAAGACTCCTTGTTTATCACCGACATTTACGGCCTGCCGGTAGGACAGAGTTTCAGCACAATTCCGCGTCCGTTTTATGTACATAAATTTTTCTTTAAGAACGATGAAGTGAAAGAAATCGAATCGTTCAAAAAAGGGGTGGTCCGGTATTCGCATCAACAGATCGAGGATGCCATCGCTGAGTATAAAAAACTAACCCAAAATGCTGATGAGCAAACTATCCATGTTGCTAACATGCTTTTCTGCGCATACATATCAGGCAGCGAAGATGCCGAGGGCTATTTTAACTCCATACCCGGAAAATTCGGCCCGTTCGACGGAGTACTCTCTCTCGAGTGGGATAATATCTTCACTACATATCAAGACTGGAAGAACCTCAACAATATTAAATAACACTACTTTTGGCTTTTGAGTTTTAACTTTCGACTTTGAAAATAGATATCCATACCCACATCATGCCGGAGCATGTGCCAAACTGGTTTCAGAAGTTCGGCTATGGCGATTTCATCCGGCTGGAGCATCATAAGCCCTGCTGTGCCCGCATGATAAAGGGTGACAAAACATTTCGCGAGATAGAACAAAATTGCTGGGACCCTGCCGTGCGCACCCAGGAAATGGATATGACAGAGGTAAGCACACAGGTACTGTCTACCATACCTGTGCTGTTCAACTACTTCGCAAAGCCCGAACATGCGCTCGAGACATCTCGCTTCTTCAACGACCATATTGCCCAGTGTGTCGAACATCATCCCACCCGCTTTATAGGCATTGGCACCGTCCCTATGCAGGATGTCGATACCGCCATCAGGGAGATGGAACGCTGTATCACAGAATTGAAAATGCCCGGCATCGAAATAGGCTCCAACATCAATACAAAAAATCTCAGTGATCCCTATTTCGCACCATTCTGGGCAGCGGCCGAACAACTTGGCTGCAGCATCTTCGTGCATCCCTGGGAGATGATGGGCGAGAACGACATGCAGCGCTACTGGCTTCCATGGCTTGTGGGCATGCCTGCAGAAACCAGCCGCGCCATCTGCTCCATGATATTCGGCGGCATATTCCGGCGTCACCCCAGGCTAAGGGTGGCCTTTGCCCATGGCGGCGGCAGCTTCCCGCTTACCATAGGTCGCATCGAACATGGCTTCAATGTCCGCCCCGATCTCTGCGCCATCGATAACGACGTAAACCCGCGCAACTACCTCGGCAAATTCTGGATAGATGCACTCGTGCACGACCCCAAAGCCTTAGAATTTGTAACAGACATTATCGGCCACGATAAAATATGCATGGGCAGCGATTACCCCTTTCCGCTCGGCGAGCATCACCCCGGCAAGCTGATCACGAGTATGAATTTTTCGCAGGATATAAAAGACAAAATGCTGTTTAAAAACGCAATGGACTGGCTTGGACTTGCTGCGCAATAACTACTCACTTCGGTAACATCCAATATCAGGTGGGCTCGCCCAGTTTTTACCCTCAAGATCAGTAATAATACCCGGCGTGGTTAGCCCGGCTCCCGCTGCAGGCGATGCGGCGGAAATATGAAAGTCGCCACCGGCAGAATTCCTGAATTGAGGATCCTTGTTAAAAATACAGGAGTTGAAATGTACGAACGGTTCACGCACAGTACCCATTTTCAGCAGGCAATTGTCCAGCGTCAGACTTGCCTTCGTACCCGCCGGACTGAATGAGGTGTCGCAAATAATTTCACTGTCCAGCGAACCGTACACGATACAGTTCCGCAAAACCGCATTCAGATTGCTGTAATAAAAGTTTTTAGCATCCGGCGAGTAATAATCCAGTATGGCCACAGTTGCCGCGCTTGCGTGGTTTACCTGGCCTGTACCATAGTTGACAAATGTGCAGTTCACAAATGAGTCTGTTCCCCCCAGCGAAATAGCCAGCGCCTGCCCGCCAGTGGTCTTTACCAGGCAGTTGCTCCCATTAACTGTGCCCTGAAAGCCAAGTATACCCAGGCTGATGGAATTCTCAATCACAGTATGGTCCATGTTTACAACAGCTGTCGTGTCCACTCGTATCGCAGCCGGTATGATGCTGTAATAATAGTACTGCACGCCTCCGCCGCAATTCTTAAATACAGCATGACTTATGTTGCCGGTACTGATGCCGCTCGACACAAACCATAGTCCGCCCCACTCCCCCGGATAGCCGATATATCCAAAGTACGCCCTATCCAGC
>CAYNGS010000153.1:0-6695 GCA_964396625.1 uncultured Flavipsychrobacter sp. | reverse complement strand
CAAGTAGCTAGGGGTGGTTCAAACTATAGGAAACATAAGAAGATAAAGATTAATCATTAAATTGCAACCCCACCACACGCAACAGGCAGGGAAACGACATAGGGACCTCCTACCGGTCTGCGATTTTTTACCTCGACGATACCCAGCGTGATATTGCAATTGAGCTGATCTCAGAAATTAACGCATCCGGGAAGTGGCCGGGAAAGATAGTGACCGAGGTAGTACCGGCAACTGACTTTTGGGATGCTGAGGCCGAACACCAGGACTATCTGCAAAGATACCCATACGGATATACCTGCCATTTTGAAAGGCCGGGCTGGAAACTATAAGTAGTCCGGGTGACCCCGAAATGTTTGCTTACCCGCATTAAAGGAAGAAGCGCGGAACTTATAACCTTGCGTTCTATTGCCGCATTCTTTCGGGCGGAAAGTCGGGCAGTCGGATATTACGGTCTTTCCAGCTTATCGGGCCATTGCAGCCTGCCTTGTCCTAACCAAAATCAACAAAAAAGATATTACGGCCGGGAAATTGGATCATTATACAGCATATGCTGTATTGCCGGCATACGGCGACGCAGCTAATTTCGAACCAAATCGAAAACTATGCACATAAAATCACCTGCGCGCCTTAAAGAGTGCGTTATTACCACTATCCTGATGGTCGCTTTATCCAGCGGGGCCCTTGCTGATAGCAACCTGGACCTGGTAAATGCTGTGAAGGCTCACGACGTGAATGCCATTAAGAACGCAATTGCTAACGGAGCAAATGTGAACAACCCTGATGAATCCGGCAATTCTCCGATATTTGGCGCCGTGTGGTGGCCTGATGCCGTGAAAGCACTCATTGATGGTAAGGCAAACGTCAACTTAAAAAACAAAGCAGGCGCTACGCCCTTAATGTCGGCGGCGACGCAGGGCGAAACGGAATCGGTAAAATTGTTGCTGGCAGCCGGCGCAGATGTGAACGTAACGAATGACGCAGGGCAGTCTGCACTTTGGCTGGCAGCCGGAAGTAGTTGCGAGGCAACGACGCTAAAAGCTTTAATAGATGCGGGCGCCGACCCAAATGCGAAAGACAAATCAGGGATGACCCCTTTGTATGTATTGGTTGCCTATGGTAAAACCCCTGCTGAAAGAGTGGTGACCGTAAAATCACAGACCCCTTATTTCACGAAGGCGGGATTGGCTCTTAACGCACGCTACACGAGTCCGAAGGAAAGTGATTACTCATCGATCGGAGACATGCTTGCGGTGCTTATAAATGCAAGGGCCGATGTAAATGCCAATATTGAAAGCGCAAACATCAGCGCTATAATGATGGCTGCAAAAAACGGCAGAAATGATGCGATACTGGCACTACTGAAGGCCGGAGCGAAGGCTGATGAAAAATCAAAAAACGGATGGACCGCTTTATGGCTTGCCGCAGACGATATAGGCTGTGAAGAAGCCGCGCTGGCACTGATCAAAGCCGGCGCTGATGTGAATACGACAGTGGCTATAGGGCCGCTGGTACAAAAAAATGGCGTCAAAGCCCGGGCAGTGCACGTAAAAAACTACCACGGCGGTTCTTTAGACCTCGACGTTACATCTGAAATGCACGACGTGACCGTGGCAATGGTGGCGGCCAAGGAAGGCAGTGCCAGGCTTGTGAAGGCGCTCATTGATGCCAAGGCCGATCTGACGCCAATTTGCGAGGGCGCATTTAATGACGGGACGGCAGTAGTTACTATCCGCATGAATGCCGTTGGTGTTGCTTCCAGTTTCGAACACCCGGAGGTTGCCAAAATACTAACGGATGCCGGAGTGGAAGAAGTGAGCGAGAGTGGTAAGAAGAAAAGAAGATGACCGGCGTAAGCTACCGGGCGCCAGAAACAGGACACTGGCTGGGCCGGAAGAGCCTGCGATGGGCGAAATCGTATTATTTCAGTTACTTTTTTCCATATTTTTACGGCAAACTTTGCTCATGCGAACTATTGCAATTGCCGTTGCGTTTTTAGTCCTTATTGGTGGGGGAGTCCTTTCGGCATGTCACAAAAGCAATAGCCCAGGTTCCTATATGTCTGCTGAGGTCAATGGTGTCTCATTCAGCCGCTCCAATTGTGTATACATATGGGATTCCGGTACATTCAAGTCTCTTTCGGTTTTTGGCGCCGACTATAACCCCGGTAGTACCGTTGTCGGGATAAATACATTCTTATATCCGGAGATCAAATTGTCCATCCTTGATTTTACCGGTGTGGGCATATATGCCGTAACCGACACATTTAAAGGCACAACGGGTGGTAATCCGTTCCCCACCAAGCCTGTCGCATCGGCGGTCTATGCAACAGGCGATACCACGTTTGCTGCGGGCATATACGGCACGATCACTATTACGGCCACATCGCCCAAAATTGTAGGCACGTTCAGTTTCACCACCGCCGATTCGATGAAGGTGATAAATGGCAAGTTTACCGCCACGTCGCACTGAGCAGGTCGGACCGAATGAGCTTCACTCATTCATTTCTCTGCGTAATAGTCCCATACCATCTTCCCGATCTCTGCGATCGTTCTTGCATTCTCGTCGTCGGTCAGTGCTGATTTTGCGATAAAGACCGCAACGGCTACATGTGTGCCATCAGGAAGCCGGATGATGCCTATGTCGTTGAATGCGGTACATACATTGGCGGAATCGCGGCCGGCGGTGCCGGTTTTGTGGCCTATTACGGTGCCGGGTGGCAATAGTCCAGGGAGGCGATCTTTGCCATTGGGAGCATCTACCATTGCCTTCCACAACGTGTGGCGGCTGGTATCGGAGAGTATTCTTTGGGTATAAAATTGATTAAGCAGCGCAGCTGCCGCCGCGGGTGTAATCCAGTTATAAGCCAACGAATCGCCGAGATGGCGGTAGGTGGTCCCTACACCTATTTCGGCTACGCCAAGGCCATGGATATAGGCTGCTACAGCAGCCGGGCCACCGTCCAGGCCAAAGATCACATTGCTGGTTATGTTGTCGCTCTGACCTATGGAATAAGCCAGCATCTCAGGTATGGTAAGATCAAACGGAGCCTTGGGATGATCTTTCTGCAGGGTACTGTGTGTGGGTTGCGTAAGATCGTACGGGGTAATGCGGATCATGGCGTTGCGGGCCAGCTTGCCTGAGTCTACTCTGTGAAGCAGCAAGAGGGCCTGGGGGAATTTGCACACGCTCATCATAGCATAATGCCCGTGACCGTTTACACTCAAGGTATCGCCCCGCTCCAGATGCATCACTCCCACGCCTACATCCAGATGCTTTGCACCGATGTAAGCGGCAATTTTGTTGCGGAGCGAGTCTGTGTTTTGCACACCAGCAGAGGGGTGATTGGCCTCCGGCGATGTGTTGCCACCACAGGAAGTAAGTAATATGGCAGATACAAATATCGCAGCAATCAGGCATTTAAGTTTCGCCATGTTCCCGGGAATTAGTATTGTGAAGATATGGGATTTTCTTTTTGAACAATGCAGAAACAGTCCTTTACTCCGGCGAGAATGCCAGTGGAGTGTAAGCCTGATGCCTGTTTTATTATTTGGACACAAACAACATGAAGTAGGGCGTCGACGGAGACCGGAACTTTTAGTCAAAAGTCACCCAGGCTATGCGGGCCTGTTTGTCTCTGCCGTTGCGCTCCACGATGACTGTGGCATAGGTATCAAAATTGTCGCTAAAATCGGTACCTTCTGTATAACAAAAAGTACATGAATTGTCCTGAGGTGCGCCAAACAAGTAAAACTTATCAATACTGTTGTTGCCCAGCTTACAGCCTATCGCATTAGTGATTGACACCGCCGAAACTTTCTTGTGCCTTGAGTCACCTTCATCTTTTTCTGTATTAGTTGCGAGATCATTGAAAATAACATAATTCCCTTTTGCCGAGCTTAAATAATCATACGACATATACCGTGCGTTGTCCACGTTGTGGTACATGACCTGCGATTTTTGTATAGCGTAGCCACATATTTCTCCGCCGGTATCAGAGATCACTGATACGCCGATAGCCCCAAGCCCAGCCCGGCCTTCACCTGACGACCTTTCTTCCATGAGAATGGAGGTGGTCATGTCCTTATTCATTATCATTCTTTCAGGAATCCCCGAATAAGAATAGTCCTTGTCGATGTGGTTTTGGGCATATTCGGATACCTTGTCTGCGACCAGGGGTTTTACGCCTTCGATCTGTAAGGTTTCCGGATCCAGGTAGCTGATAAGCGACAAATAATAGCGGGTCTCGGTTGCAGACATTCTTTTGTACTTAGTCTCCGCAAGGGAGATCGTGCGTAATTGCAGCTTATTGATCTTCCGGTTGTACAGCATCTGCGACCTCCCATTACTCAGCTCAACCTTAAGCTCCATTACCTTGCTGGTAAATGCTTTTTCATTGGCGCCCAGCTTTGATATGATGAACTTACTGTCTTGATCGAAAGTCAGTTGCTGGGAGGGTTTTATCTTTTCCCTAAAGCCGCAGGAAACAATATAAACGTGTTTGTTGCCGTCAACAAGCGCCGAGTTATAGATTACATGAGTAAACCCTGCTCCTGTGACCCTGAAATCCGCCTCATTGATCAATGTGTGCGTTCCATCGAAATGCTGTACTTTAACCGTTTGTACAAAACTGCTCCAGTCGAAATTTAAAATGATAAGTGCATAACAGTCTGACGCGGGATCCTTCTGAACATTTACACCGCTATAGCCATTGGCAACGGTTACTTTTTCATATTTCAAGCCCTTAAGACTGGCAACTTTCTCATCTTTAAGTATAGTCCCGTCAGCGCCGTTAAGTCTTATGCGATACAGGCTATTCTTATCGCCATCACTCTGTTGCAGAAAAATAACGGGCTCACCATTTATTTCGTACAAGCCTTTTATGCGGGCCTCGTCCATACGGTCTGCGTCCCACAACTTGCTCGTGATATTCTTTTTTGCAACTACTTTCCTGCTTTTGTCATAGATCGTTACATCAATGCCATTTTTGTCTTCTTTATGAAAAAAGAAAGTATTCCCGTTCTTTAGCTGTAACAATTGATTCCATCCGGAGCTTGGTTCTTCAAATACATCGCTTTTCTCAACGTGAAACTGCTGGGCGCTAAGCGAAATAATGCCCGACAGAAAGGCCGCTAAAAATACAAATGCGAGTTTCGCAAATTTCATAAATCTATCAATTTGGAGGCAAGGTAATAATTATATCCCGGAAAAAAATTTCGAGGAGAATCGGAACAGACTCAGAACCAGTTACTTAGCAACATAGTAGTTAGCCCTAAACGGCACTACTATATGCGGGCCGAGGCGATGACCGCATTTGCATTTCTATATTTATGAGGTGCCACTTATTTTTTCTCGTCCTTTTCAAATACCGAAAGAAAAAAAAGCGGGTGGCCATTCGTATCAAACCCTTCAGGATAACTGTTGCCCGCAAGGTTGTAACAGATAGTCAGCTGCCCGTTTTCGTATTTATAAATAGCCGTAAAATGTTTTCCAGCATTTACGCCTTCTTTGCTGTAAATATCCATTTTGTCACCCATGTACTCGATGATTCCCTTGTCCGTAGCACCGGCCACGACAGTATAGGCAGTATCATCAATAATGAGCTTTTGCTGTAAGGCCTCCTTAGGCAATGGTTTCCCACCCATTTCCTGTTTTACAGGCACCCATGTGCCATCTAATGTGCTTGCTTTCATTGTTGCAGTTTTTGCAGTGGCATAAAGAATATTAAACATCAGGAAAAACGAGATCGCCGCGAATCGCATAGTTCATTTTTGGGACTAAAAATATAAATCTATTGTTTAAAAAAGAACTTCTTATGTGTGCATTGGCATTCGCACAAACCTTGTCATCGACGGTTCGGAAATACTGTTACAAGAGCGACTACGCATCTCATCTATGTACCTTAATGACCCACTTAATCGACTTTTCGCAACTCATCCATTAGTGCGTTACGACTACTTTGCCAATACTGCTAACACCACTGGCAGTTGTGCAGAAGACCAAATAAAGGCCAGGAGCGAATGCGCTACTATTTATTTTTGTGTTGTTGGAAGTTATTTTAGCTGAATATACTTTTTGCCCGAAGATATTGACTACCGAAATAGAAGAGTTTGTGATATCCGTATTATTAAAATCGATGCTTATCTCATTGTTAGCAGGGTTGGGGTATACGACAACAGAAGGCGCATCACTAACGGTGTGAACACCCGACGCGGTAACACTGGAGACATAGAAGTACTGGGAATAACCGCAGCCGAAATCGTCGTGCTCACCATAATTTTTAAGGCCGCCCGGAGAGGTATTCGATGCATAGGTATACCCATGCATCGGAATGTTTGCGCCGGTCGGTTTTTTGATTTGCAGATAACCCGGCACGTACCCGGTAAGGCCCTGATCGAACGCCCACCAGTGCAGACCGGCGCAAAAAGCAGATGCATTAACCGAAAATTTGTAATAACCATTACCAGGCAGCATAACCGTATCAACATACAGCGTACTGTAGCTTGTATTTGTGCGGGACAAAACGGTATCGCCGCTTACGTTAGTGATATACCAACTTGCATCTGCAGGATTTGCGTTTAAATTCATACCATCGGCCGCCAGGTTGCTCGTCAGCATTTTGATAGTTATGGTATCCGGCCAGTCGGGCGCTACAATAAACTGCGACCTCATCGTATCGTTAGTTTGATCTACGTCTG
>CAYNGS010000152.1:0-6814 GCA_964396625.1 uncultured Flavipsychrobacter sp. | reverse complement strand
TAATACAATCAGTAAAGCCGCTGTCGCAAATGCGTCTGTGAAGAAAATACAGCAGCCATACCCTTCTTTTGATGGGTTTGAAAAAGAATCGGACGACAAATACTACACAAGGGTTTGCGAGCGGCTGCGTCACAAGCACAGGGCTATAACAGCCTGGGATTATGAACGGCTGGTTCTGGAGCAATTCCCGAAGATTTATAAAGTAAAGTGCCTTAACCATACTGGTTTTATAATTGACGTACCTCACAATACAAAAAAATATAGCGAGACTCTCGCTGGCCATGTTACCGTTGTTACTATCCCGGATCTCACGCTTATTAACCCGGAGAATAAGTTGCTTCCCTATACGAGCATAGGGCTGCTGCAGGATATACAGGATTTTTTGTACACCTACAATTCTCCGCAGGTGCAGTTGCACGTCTGCAACCCGCAATTCGAGCAGGTACAGTTCGACTTCAAAGTAAAGTACAACGATACCAACAATTATGATGCCGTTTTGAACGATGCAATAGTGAACTTTCTTTCGCCCTGGGCATACGATACTGGTGACAGCGACGAGATCAAGTTTGGAAACGTTATTGAAAAATCAGTGGTTTTAAGCTTTATTGAAAAGCAGAGCTATGTCGATTTCGTAAGCTGCTTCAATATGTTTCAGTACATACCCGCAGACAATAACACTGTGCAGAAGACCGAGGTCGAAGAGGCAGTACCCAGCACCGCACGATCGATACTTGTGTCTTATTATGATGAAACGACCAAGGTAAAACATATTATTAATTCGCCGGAAAATTGCGATTGCAATGGATAGCATTATAGCAAATACCATAGAAAAGGATCCGGTGCTGACGCATCACGATGAGGATTATGCTTATCTGCGGCAGGCCGGGCTGGAGTATATAGAAGAATTAGGATCGAAATTTTGGACTGATTATAATGAGCACGATCCGGGAATCACCATCCTCGAAGCCCTATGTTATGCCATAACCGAGTTGGGTTACCGCTCCTCGCTGCCCATGCAGGACTTGCTGACAAATGAGGACGGGAAAACAGCAGACGGCCAGGTGCTGTATACACCAAAACAGGTACTGACCCAGGCGCCCCTTACCGAAGACGATTATCGGAAGCTGCTTATAGACATTGTTGGTGTTCATAATGCCTGGATCTTTTATGGTGATTATGACCGCGATAATAATGTACTGACACCAATACCCCAGGAGGTACCGATCTATGCTGATTGCCTGAAAGACAAATTGGTGTTTAACCAGACGGCTCATCCCATCAGCCTGTTCGGTCTGTACAAGGTACTTGTCGATCTTGACACGGATGCACAACTGGGCGACTTGAACAATGGCGAACTGCAGGCCGATACTCCAAAAACAAATTCCTTCGCTGCCGGTGCTGCCAGCCTGTCATTTATTTTTCCTGCCTGGAACCAGGTGACGGACGAAACGGTGTTTACGGTAAATGTAGGCGAGGTCACCACCGTTAAGCCATTCGTTGTTACCGCAAGTGGCAACAATTGGAACGTAGCCATGAGCTATACCTGGAACGCAACGGAATATGACGTTAACTGCATTGTTTCTGTTGATCTACAGCCGGTGGCAAGGCCGATTGTCATAGCAGATATTAATGATTTTTTCTCAAGCCAGGCGTTCAGGGCAATGATCATTGGTCTTTACCTGATGAAGATTCAAAAGGCAAAAAAGATACTTGATGACTGCGCGCGAACGCTGATGGCCAACCGGAATTTATGCGAAGACTTTATCAATATCGACACCGTTCGGGAAGAGGAGATTGCGATCTGCTGCGATATAGACGTTGCGCCGGGTGCAGATATGGAGAGCATTCAGGCTCAGGTTTACCTTGCCATTGAAAATTATTTCAACCCCGGGGTCAAATTCTACTTGCTTAGTGAAATGATGAACAAGTATCCGGTGGATGAGATATTTGAGGGCCCGAGGCTCACTCACGGATTTATTGATACCGGAGAACTCGAAAAAACGCAATTACGTCAGTATATCCACGCGTCCGACATTATCAGCGCCATTATGGCTATTGTCGGCGTTACGGCTGTGCGGAATATCCGGATGACAAAGTATGGTATTAATGGCGTTGTTGTATCAGGCAAAGAATGGTGTCTGGACGTAACCACATGGTGCAAACCGGTGTTGTCAGAAACAAAATCGAAGATCGTTTTTTACAAGAACAGGTTTCCTTACCTCGCTTCTGTCAAGGAGGTAAGGGATATTATGAGATGGCTGAAGTCCGTGGCTGCAGGGAATAAACTGAACGGCTACGAAGACGACTTGCAGGTTCCGGCCGGCACTTATTTCCCCGTTGGCGATTACTCGTCCATACAAACGCTGTTTCCGCTCACCTATGGTATAGGCAACGCTGGCTTACCATCAACTGCCTCGGTCGATCGGTTTGCACAGGCCAATCAATTAAGGGCCTACTTGCTTTTTTACGATCAGTTGTTCGCAGATTTCTTTGCGCAGCTTCAGAATGCGAAGGATCTTTTCTCGGTAAAAGACCTTTCGCAGACATACTATGCGACTTTTATTGATAACCTCAAGGGGCTGGAGACTGTATATAAAAATAGGGGAGCTGACCTCTTGCTCAAGTCGGTAATAGCCGATCATAATTCAGCTAACGGCAGCCTGCCGCCATCAGACTGGCAACGTCTTTACGAGTCAGAGGAAACATACCTCGATCGTCGCAACCGTTTTCTCGATCACTTGATGGCGCGCTTCGCAGAGTCCTTCAACGATTACGTGTTTCTCATGTACTCACTTGACTATGAGACCCAGCAGGAAACAAGGATCGATCCCAAGGACATAATCGCAACCAAAATAAATTTTCTTAAGGATTACCCCGAAATATCATACAGCCGCGGACTTGCTTTCAATTATTTCCCTGAAAAATTTGATACTGCAAAAAAAGAATACATTGTCGACACTGCTGAATTCTGGAACACAGATAATGTCTCTGGGCTTGAAAAAAAATTGTGTTTGCTGGGTGCGTTTAAGAATCCCGGCGGGGCCGGCAATATTCAAAGCTATTACAGGAGATTTTTGTATTGTCTCGGCAAATTTACCACAGTGGCTGGCATTATCGATACTACTAAATTGCGTTTTGTCTTCACTGCTGGCGCAAATACTTTGACTTCTGTAAAAGAATACAAAGACTTGGCCGACATTAACAACGACTTGCCACAGTTTCTTTCTCTCGCAATGGCAGAAACCAATTTTTGCCTGAAAAAGGAAGGAGATGAGACGGCAATGCCACCGGTTCCGCCCATCCCGCCCATATGGAATGTGTATATCGTCGATAGTAATTGCGGTCCGCTCGCCAGGAGTAACGACTTCACTTCCCAACAGGATGCAAAGGATGCGATCAAGGGGTTTGTGACCGAATTTCTTACCGAGTGCGACAATGAAGGTCTGCACCTCGTCGAGCATATCCTGCTCCGGCCCAGAACCAATATGTATGACACGGCGCCTGTTTGTCTTGATCCCAACTGCGATTTCTGTGGTGAGCAGGATCCTTATTCTTTCAAGGTATCGATCGTGATTCCTTATTGGCCTGCGCACCTGCGCAATATGGCTTTCCGCGACTACTTTGAAAATATAGTTCGCACAGAGATACCCGCACATATTATGGTCAAAGTATGCTGGGTGGATGATTTGCAGATGTATGAATTTGAAACACGCTATAAAAAGTGGATACACGCTCTGGCGAGATATACGGAAAAACCAACAAATAAAATAGTTGAAGGCAAGTTCAAAGCAGCCAACAATGCGTTGCTCAACATACTCTTCAACCTTCATAGCGAGTACCCGGCGGCCATGCTACACGACTGCGCCGAAAGCGAGGACAGTAATAACCCGGTGATGCTGGGCAGAACAGTATTAGGATCATTTAAAAATTTGTAATTATGTTTACCCCTAATGAGTACATAGTATTCGAACCAGACCAGGTGCTTTCAGACAAACACCTGAATGCGTTATTTGACTACCTCGATCAGCAGAATCGGTGGACAAGAAATAAGCTCATTGGTGCTGGGATCGTATGCGGGCTTGAACTGGCCTACGACCCCGGGGCTGTTTCTGTTTCCATCTCTGCGGGATGCGGGCTCACATCACAGGGCTACATCATCCTGAGGGAGCAGCCGCTCGATGCATATACCTACTTTACGGCGTACGATCCGCCGGATGATTCGAAATACGATCTTCCTTTCGATAAAACGAAGGTCCCCTTTTACAAGGATTTCTGTGCCGGGAGAACAATTTACGAATTGCTTACTACCAACGATCATAACACGCTGATAGCAAATAATGAAGATGGCGGGCAGTTATTGTCTTCGGTAAAGAGCACCCTGGACAACTACATGGTCGTGTTATTCCTCGAAATGACGGAAAAAGACCTTAAGAACTGTGATACGTTTGACTGTAACAATAAGGGCGAAAAGATGCTCCTTAATTTACGCGCGCTCCTGGTGCCCAAAGGTATGGTGGATGTGTTTCCGAAGCCCTGGACTTCGCCGGTGAGGGAAATAAATCTTGCACGGTACAATGTTCCCGCCGTCAGCAATGCGCTCGCAAATTCAGATGACGTAATAGATAAGTTCCTGGCCATCCTCGAAGAACCCAAACTGTTGGACAATCTGGCCACGGCATTCAAACACTGCAGCGAGATTTACAATTACTTTGTTCAGGATAATGTTGCCGCCAATGCCGATAAGAGTTTTCAAACCCTGGCCACCGACCTCAAGCATCTGTTGGCGTTCGTCAAGAACAAGAAGCCGCTCATTATCCAGTATTATTACGACTTTATCAATGACCTTATTCTTGCGTATTATGAATTCTCCCTCAGGTCAAAAGATATCGTCTCGGAATGCTGCCTGGATGAATCGGAGTTTCCGCTCCACCTCGTATTAGGGAACGCAACATCAAATACCGGGCAATTGCATAACGATGCCAACAGGCAATATTTCATCCACACGCCGCTATACGCCAACCAGTCTTCATATATAGATGAACTTGGGTTATTGTATCAGCGAATGGTAAAAATGGTGTCGTACTTCACACTTTGGGCCAATAAAGTTGCTATTGGTAGCGCGGAGGTCAAGATCACACCCAGCCAGTATCAGAAGGCTGCTTTGTCCGAAAGATGTATTCCTTACTACTATTTTGATCCGTCCAAAAATAAGAGCGACATCAATACCGCATGGAGTTATCACAAATCAAAGAACGGGAATGAAGATTTCAATCTTGGTTATCACTCATCAGGCTATAGCAGCGATAGTGCTGTTACCAATCCCTTGCTTTTTGACATCGAGTATTATAATTTCTTCCGTATTGAAGGGCATATAGGTATGAATTATTCAACGGCGCTCGGGCACATCGTATCGTTGCGAAACAGTTATAATTTGCCCATGGACGTCGTCGCGGTTTCCGCCGATATGCTGAACACACCTCCCGGTGATTTGCCTGGTTGCCAGATACAGGATTTGAACACAGATTATCGTTTGCTGGCGAGCGACTTTTTATGTGATTTGCTCGGCTGTATCTGCAAGTTTGTAAAAATGCCATACCAGGCAGATGCTACCACCGGCAGAATTTTTTTCGCGGATTTCGGAACTGCCGAAGCCGGAGCAACGTCTGACGCTGGTAGCACACCGGCCGATGCTGCTGGCATGGACAAGATACAGGTGGAGGCGGCTCCTGCCATGTATCATGTTCCTGCAGAGCCGGTGCCTGCTTTTGATTTTAAGGTTGGTGCCTACAAGAAAGGAGACTTTATTTCAAGTTATTGTAAGATAAGGAAGGGGAGTTCCACCATCGGCGGAGCCTACCTTGCATCCTTAAAGAATCGGTCTTATGTGAATCCCGTAGCAGAGCTTCGGATTTTTACAGACAATAGTTACTTTCAGGTTTACACCAAGATATTCGACCTTATTGATGCCGCAGATAAGTTGTTCTCTTATCTCCTCGACCACGACGCCGCTTCATTTGTTTACCCGACTTTTCACACGGCCTATAACGCCTACAATGCGCTCAGGCAGGAGGTCACCGACTACCTGGACGGCCTCGATGGCGAGATACTCAAGCGTTTTGGGCTGGCGGCAGTGGCAGGCAATTGCAACTGTAACGACCTCCTGTGCCTGCTGGAGAAATTTGTGTTGCTGAAAGACGAATACAACCGGAGGATCAAATTGTATGACGACCAGCTCAGGTTCATAGATTATTTCCAGAAACATCCTGGTCTTGAACATAAAGCTGGCACACCAAAAGGCGGCACTTTCGTGCTCGTGTATCACCAGGAGCCTGGGCGCGGAAGAACTTCATCGGCAAATGCGGCAGGTAGCATTATGCACATCGGCAGTGCGGGAACCTTAAAAGAGAAGATGTTGGCGGAAACAATGTCCCTTTCTTCACCCACTTCGGGAACGGGAACAGTGGTCGGAACTGCAGCTCAATCAATTCCGGGCACAGCCATACCGGAGGAGAAGGTCGCTGCGCCGGCCGGCGTGAATGGCATAATGGGTGAGATGGAGGTAATGGGTAATATTGTTGACACGATCCGGAACGTTACCGAAAACCCTGTGTTTTCATTTTCAGCTAACGAAAAAAATCTGCTGAACAGCATTTTAGGTAAGCTGGCTTCGGCGCCCGCTGCTCCCGCAGAATACCAGATCAAGGATGGATCAGTCATCGCAGATTTTTATGTTCCTTACCAGTGTTGCTCAGATTGCCCGCCGGTAGCATACTTTATGGATAGCAAGATCAATATCTATTCTGTCACCGGCGGA
>CAYNGS010000151.1:0-6819 GCA_964396625.1 uncultured Flavipsychrobacter sp. | reverse complement strand
TGCCCTCAAAAATTGTCGAGCAGTTGTATTACATGGTGGCAAACATCAACCATGAGATCCTCTCGCGCGCACACGATCCCGTTCCCCGCGCCTGGGAGCTCGATGCCCTTCGTCGCATCACCATTTCCATCCGTCATCTCAAAAACCGGCAAACCGTCAATGAAAGTATCGAAGCCTTCACCGAGCTGGCAGAAATAATAAACCTCAAAGACCCCGCGCTCGCAGATCAACTCCGGCCGCATATTAAGAATTATATCCACGATCGTGCCGATTTCAGGATCATCGACTGCGTCACCGAAGATTTTAAATGCGACCCCAAACTCGGCGAGCTGTTCGACTACGAGCTTCGTCCCTTCGATGACAGCGAACCCGAGTCTCCGGCAAATCCCGCTGTACCCGAAGACCCCAAAGCTCCGGCTGGGGGCCCTGCCGCCACATCCGCCGGCCTGCCACCGCTCCAGCCCGATCCTTCGCTACCGGTCGCGGCCTGACCGATCAGCGGCCAGGTGGGTAATAAAAGGGTAATAAATGTGGAATTTTAAAGCGATAAATAATTGATAATCAATAAATTAGATAAGAAATCAAATTTTTTAAAAACTGGGGAATTTGCCAAAACTGTAACAGAAAAATTAAAATTGCGTAACCCTCACGACTAACTACTAAAGACCAACCGCTCGCGACGAATTACCAACTACTAACGACTAATTACTAATGACTAACAACTTACTATATACATTATTTAACTTTTACCCCTGCCGCCTGCCTGCGGAAGGGCGAAGTATTTTAAATACCTTTGGAAACTAAAATTTTTGGTGAATGAAGCGTTTAGCGATATTGGGATCGACGGGGTCGGTGGGTACGCAGGCACTGGAGGTGGTGGCCGCGCATCCCGACCTGTTTGAGGTGGAGGTGCTGAGCGCACACAGCAATGCGGCGCTGCTGATAGAGCAGGCAAGGAAGTTTAAGCCCAATGCTGTGGTGGTGACCGACGAAACAAAGTATAAGGAGATAAAGGAAGCCCTGCTGATGCTGCCCATAAAGGTGTTTGCGGGCCAGCAGGCGCTATGCGAGGTGGTAAAGTGGGATACGGTGGATACGGTGCTGGGGGCCATACTGGGCTTTGCCGGGCTGCACAGCATACTGGCGGCCGTGGACGCGGGCAAGCGCATAGCCCTGGCCAATAAGGAAACGCTGGTGGTGGCGGGTGAGCTGGTGATGCAGCGGGCATGGGAAAAGGGAGCGGCGATAATACCGGTAGACAGTGAGCACAGCGCCATATACCAATGCCTGGTGGGCGAGGATGTGACCAAGGTGGAAAAGATGATACTGACGGCCAGCGGAGGCCCCTTCCTGGGCCGCAAGCCCAACTACCTGGTAAATGTGAAAGCAAGCCACGCACTGCAGCACCCCAACTGGAGCATGGGCGCAAAAATAAGCATAGACAGCGCCACGCTGATGAACAAAGGACTGGAGATGATAGAGGCTAAATGGCTGTTTGGGCTGCGGAACGAACAGATAGAGGTAGTGATACACTCGCAGAGCGTGATACACTCCATGGTGCAGTTTACGGATGGCAGCATAAAGGCGCAGATGGGCCTGCCGGATATGAAGCTGCCCATACAGTATGCCATAGCATTTCCGTATCGCATACATAACGACTACAAGCGGCTGGACTTTAAAGACTTTCCAAAGCTGACCTTTGAGCCACCGGATTATAAAACATTCCGTAATCTCGCGATAGCCCGGGATGCGCTGTTCAAAGGTGGTAATGCGCCCTGTGTGCTGAATGCGGCAAATGAAATGGTGGTGCACGCCTTCCTGCAAAACAAGGTGGGTTTCCTGGAGATGAGCGAGATGATAGAAAAGACGCTGGAGTCTGTGGCATATATAGAGCACCCCACACTGGAAGACTACCAGGAAAGCGATGCCGAAGCGCGCAGTTGCACGGCAGAGTTTTTGAAGAAGAGCCAGTTGTCGATTTACTGAGTCGTTAGTAATTGATCGATAGTCGTTAGTGTAACGCGGATCGGACTGAACAATGACTTTTTATTGATGATACCATACCGAACAAAAAAAATTACGGTTTTATACCAACGATTAACTAATAACGACTTTCGACTATAACATGCATTTAGATCCAGTATTATTGATGTCCGGCACCGGGGTAAAGGTGATACAATTATTTGCTGCGCTGTCTATACTGATAGTGCTGCACGAGGGCGGGCACTTTTTCTTTGCACGCCTGTTTAAAACACGTGTAGAAAAATTTTACCTGTTCTTCGATTTCCTTTTTCCTTTTTCGGGATTGCTGAATTTCACTTTGTTTAAAAAGAAGAGCGGCGATACGGAATATGGCATCGGCTGGTTTCCGCTGGGTGGCTATGTGAAGATAGCAGGCATGATAGATGAGAGCATGGACAAGGACCAGATGGCCCTGCCGCCGCAGCCGTGGGAGTACCGCAGCAAGAAGCCCTGGCAGCGACTGTTCATTATGCTGGGTGGCATCATAGTGAATGTGATCGTGGCTATCATTGTGTACATCTTTGTGTTTGGCATTTATGGCGAAGAATACCTGCCCGCACAAAATGCAAAATATGGTATAGCGGTAGACAGCGTGGCAAAGACCATAGGCCTGCGCAACGGCGATATGATCGTGTCGGTAGACGGCAAACCTGTAGAGCGGTTTGAAAGAATAGTGGGCGGCATAGTGCTGGACGAGGGCAAGACCATACAGGTGACGCGCAATGGAGAGCCGGTGAACATAGACATAAAACCCGGCACCGTGCACAGCATAATAGTGGGTGAGAAAAACACTTTCATCTACCCGCGTATGCCCATGATCGTAGATGATGTGGCCAAAGGATCGGAGGCATCGAAAATGGGCTTTGTGGTGGGCGACAGCCTGGTGGCCATAAATGGTTCGCCGGCCATGTTCATAGACCAGTTCGACAGCATAAAGAAAGCGACCCAGGGGCAGCCCATCACTGTATCTGTGGCGCGCGGCGGCCAGGTAGTGGACCTGAAAGGCACTGTGCCGGTAGACAAACCCATAGGCATCGTCCGTAACCTGGAAATGAAACGGTTCTTCAAAACCGAGATGATCAAGTATAACCCCATACAGGCCATAGGCAAGGGTTTTACTTTCACCTACGACCAGTTTGTGAATTATATGCGCCAGTTCAAGCTAATGTTTACCTCGAAGGAGATAAAAACGAGCGAGAGCCTGGGCGGCATCATCAGCTTCGGTAAGATATTCCCGTCAGAGTTTGACATGCGGCAATTCCTGATGCTGATGGCGTTCATCTCCATCATACTGGCGTTCATGAACCTGCTGCCCATACCCGGCCTTGACGGCGGCTATGTGATCTTCCTGCTGTTTGAAATGATAACGGGCAAGGCGGTGAGCGAGAAGGTGATGGAGCGGGCCACTACCGTGGGCCTCGTGCTGCTGCTGACACTGATGGTGTACGCAAACGGGCTGGATATTTTTAGATTATTTAAGAAATAGCCGGAACGGTTCGGCGCTTTTTTTGTATATATTTGAGTCGACATCAAAACTATGCTACATCAAAACATCAGGGTAACAGCCGACGCGGTGGTTTTTCGCCACGACGACCAGCTGCTGAAGATATTGCTGGTAAAAAGAAAATTTGATCCGTTCAAGGGAATGTGGGCATTTCCCGGAGGCTTTGTGGAGGACAATGAGGAACTGGAAACGGCAGCCATAAGAGAACTAAAAGAAGAAACAGGCCTTGAGCTCTCTGAAATGGAGCAGCTCGGCGCATTTGGCAAGGTAGGCCGCGACCCCAGGGGGCGCACGGTATCTGCCGTATACTATGCATTTGTAGACGAGGACGCAGGCGAGGTAGCCGGCGGAGACGACGCAGCCGAAGCACGGTGGATGAGTGTAAATGATATCAAAGAGCTCGCCTTCGACCACATGGAAATACTAAAGCACGCACAGCAGCAACTCGGCAATAGGATGAGTTTGCTGATCAGTTGATCAGTTGAAAACTCCGGGCATCGTCAAATCGTCGAATTGGCGAATTATTTCATCACCACCTGAACAGTCTTTCGGGTTTCCTGGCGCAATAGAATTTGTTTTCCTTTGGTCAGA
Source organism: uncultured Flavipsychrobacter sp. (assembly GCA_964396625.1). GTDB lineage: Bacteria > Bacteroidota > Bacteroidia > Chitinophagales > Chitinophagaceae > Nemorincola. The sequence goes on along the minus strand of CAYNGS010000151.1, from coordinate 2,702 downwards.
TCAAAAATTATTTCGGGGGTGAAGTGGCGGATGGTGAGCAGGCTCACGTTCTCGTTGATAGAGACCTTGTAGTCCTTGCCCAGTTCGCGCACCAGCGCCTTTACTTTATCCTGCCGGTTGTCTATGCAGGCAATGAAGCTGATGGCGGCATTCTGTATGAGGTTTATCTTCACCTTCAGATCGTGAAAGATGCTGTAGAGTTTGCTTAGATTGTCTTCGGTGATGAAGGAGAAGTCGCGCGTGGTCACTTGCACGAGTACCTGGTTGTCCTTCAGCACTATGATGGGCGGGTAAACGATATGATCTGCCTCGTCCATGATCACAGAACCCTTGAGGTTCTTGTCGAGGAAGCACTTTACATACAGCGGTATGTTGGCGTTCTGCAGCGGCTTGATGGTCTTTGGGTGAATGATCTGCGCACCGTAGAATGCCATTTCGATGACCTCGTTGTAAGAGATGGCGTCTATCTTCACGGTGTTTGGAAACAGCTTGGGGTCGGCGTTTTGCAGGCCTTCCACATCTTTCCAGATGGTAACTGACTCAAGACGCAGCATGGCGGCGAGGATGGCCGCAGTGTAGTCAGAGCCTTCACGGCCCAGCGTCACTGATTTACCGTAGGGTGTAGAACCGATGAAACCCTGGGTAACGATGATCTTGCCCTGCTTCAGCTTTGCACCGATAGCGGCCTCGGCCTGCTGCCGCGAGAAGTCCCAGTCCACGACGGCATCGCGGTAGGTGTCGTCGGTGCGTATCACTTTGCGGATGTCTATCCACTCATTGTTCACCTTGTTCTGGTCCAGGTAGTGTGCGAACATCCTGGAAGATAGTATCTCGCCCATACACACGATCTGGTCGTAGGAGAAATCGTAGCGTGTGCCGTCGGCATTGTGTACGGCCTGCTCCAGCTCGGTGAAGTAAGGTTTCAGGCTTGCCACGGCGCTGTCGTAGTGCGCCTCGTCGAGCAGTGTTCTGGCATAGTCGAGGTGCTGCTGTTCCAGTTTCCGGGCGAGGACCAGGGCGTCGGCTTGCTCGTTGCTGCAAGCCTTATTTACTATGGCTTCGAGTGCATTGGTGGTCTTTCCAAGTGCAGAGAGCACCACCAGCAGCGGCTGCTGTTCTTCACTAACGATCGGCAACAGGGCAGCCATTCTGCCCGCATCTGCTATTGATGCACCACCAAATTTATAAACGCGCATAAAATGAAATGAATAACTATCTGTTAAACGAACGGGGCTGCAAAGATAAATTTTTGAACAATTATCAGATCACCTTTTTGCCCTTCATGGCATCCTTCAGCGCCGAGTCCATCACGCGCTCGGCATACGGCCTCGAAACGTCGTTGAGGATCTCGGTCTCATGCTGGATGCGGTCCTTGTCGCCAGCGGCAATGGCATCGCGCAACTGCTGCATGCAGTTGGTGGTTATTTCCACTTCCTCGTCGGTGAGGGCGCTGCGGTGTTTGGCGAGGAATTTTTCAGTGACGTCAAGCATTTGGCGGGCTTCGGTGGTTGCTTCTACGAGTGCGCGGGTCTTGATATCGTCCTTGGCATGGGTCAGCGAATCGAGGAGCATTTTTTCTACCTCCTCATCGGTAAGGCCATACTGGGGTTTTACCTCGATGCTCTGCGCTATGCCGCTGCGCAGTTCGGTGGCGCTGACTTTCAGTATGCCATCTGCATCTATAAGGAAAGTGACTTCTACTTTGGGCAGCCCCGCGGGCATGCCGGGTATGCCGGTGAGGTTGAACGCTGCCAACTCGCGGTTGTCCTGCACCAGGTCCCGCTCGCCCTGGAAGACGGATATGCGCATGCCGGGCTGGCCGTCCTTTTGTGTGGTGTACTGGCGGCCGGCTTTGTTTGGTATTTTGGAGTTGCGTGGAATGAGTACGTCCATCAGTCCGCCCATGGTCTCGATGCCGAGTGAGAGTGGTGTAACGTCGAGCAGGAGCATCTCGGTATTGTTGCCGGCCAGTATATCGGCCTGAACGGCGGCACCGAGCGCAACGACCTCGTCGGGATTAAGTTTGTCGTAGACATCTTTGCCGAAGAATTTGCGCACACTGTCTTTCACCAATGGGACACGGGTAGAGCCGCCTACCATTACCACCGCATCGATCTGGCTGGTGGTGAGGCCGGCATCGCGCAGGGCGTTCCGGCAGGCATTGATCGTACGGTCGACAAGAGGTTGCACCAGGTCATTGAATTCCTGTTTGGTGATTCTCACCGGTTGCCCGTTGATATCTCCTTCAAAAACATCATGATCGGTGAGATGTTTTTTAGCTGCCTCGGCCGTGATGCGCAGTTGCTGCATCAGGGATTTATCGATAGAACTGCCGATGCCGAGGTCTGCGTTTCCTTCTCCGGGATCTTCCTGCCAGTACCGCACCAGCATGTTGTCCATATCGTCTCCGCCGAGGTAGGTGTCGCCATTGGTAGCCAGCACCTCGAAAATGCCATTGTTAATGGTAAGGATGGATATATCGAAAGTGCCGCCACCGAGATCGTAGACCGCGATGGTTTTTTCTTCGCCATGTTTTGCTCCGAGGCCATATGCGAGGCTTGCTGCCGTCGGTTCGTTGATGATGCGCAATACATCGAGACCCGCGAGCCGGCCGGCGTCGCGGGTGGCCTGGCGCTGGGCATCGTTGAAATATGCGGGCACGGTGATGACCGCCTTGCTTACAGACACCTTTAAAATGTGTT
>CAYNGS010000150.1:0-6895 GCA_964396625.1 uncultured Flavipsychrobacter sp. | reverse complement strand
CTGATATCAGCCTGGAACCTGGTCAACGAAAAACTGCCGGACGCAGAATTGTGGATATACGGTAAAGGACCGGAAAAAAAAATAGCAAAACTACTGACGGGCATCGCGCGTGGATCAGTTTTCTTTAATGGGCACATACCCCGGCAAAGTTTGTTTGAACAGTTGGCCAAAGCCAGTGTTGCCATCTTTCCTTCAATAGCGGAGTCGTTCGCCATGGCGCCAATGGAGGCAATGGCATGTGGCACCGCGGTTATCTATACCGAACGGGCGTCGGGTCCCGAACTGATAACCAACGGAACCGATGGCCTACTCGTGAATCCCCAGGATGCGACCGAAATTGCTGCCAAAATAATCTTATTGCTCAATGACGTAGGATATACGGCCCGTTTAGCATCAAATGGATATCAAAGGATCAGGAGCTTTTTCGACATCGAAAAAGTGGTTGAAGAAGCGATTTTGTTTTACTTATCTGTCGTAAAATAATATTAGTTCGTTATTTTTACATCCTTATTAGCGCCAGCCGATGAATTCAATTAAGAAAGTAGTTAAAGAGGCCGATTGGATTTTTTTAGTATTTCTGTTGATTTTTTTGAATCAATCTAACTTTAGTTTAAAAACTGTCGGAATCGCATTTATTTATCTGATGAGGCCCAATCTCAAGTTTGGTTTTTTCAAAGGAAGGTTGCCGAAGTTTTACTTGTTCATTATCGGTCTCTCCCTTGTCAACTTTCTTTTTATCATTCGTGATTTTTCATATCAATATCTTGCTGCGTTTGGAGTTGCTTCCCTGTTGTGGATATATAGCTTTTTGGCGTATCATCAACTCAAGCTTAGCGTAGAAAAATTTGGCGAAAAAAATATCAGCACTTTAAAAGTGTTTACAATATTAAATTTCATTGTCTCAATTGGTCAATTAATAAGAGTAATGGCCGTGACAGGAAAACTCAATCCTTACCAGGGGTTAGATTTTCCGTATGGTTTATCCACAGGAGATAATCTTTACGGAATTTTTTTACAAAATTCTTATTATAATGTGATGACATGCGCTTTCTTATCAATATATTTTTTATATAATAAAAATTTTATTTTGAGTGTCCTTTCTGCCGTTACTTTAATACTTGTTTTTGCTAATACAGGGACAATCATCTTCATAGTAGCATTGATGATGATATTTTTTCTCGGCCTGTTGGCAGGCATTTTGGCAAAATATCCGCGTTTCTCTTCCATCTCTTCCGCAATTAGTAATATCAGGCCACCTAGCGACTATTACAAAACTGTTCCTGCTATTTTGTTGTTGATCGGAATATTATCATATATAATTTCGCCGCAGAATATTACCTATACCGTCATGAGTTTTGTCACTAAAATTCATCAGGGCGTAAGCGCAAAAGATCAGAATAAATTGTATTCATTTAATCAAAAAATAAATGAATTGAAGATTCAAAGGTCTGATGATACCGCTAGTAGTGCGACAATTGATACACAGATATACATTCAGAATTATACTAATATAATTAATGAAAAAGAGCAAATGTCTAATGAGTATATTCATAAATTTAAAGGGAAAAAGCTCTCGATCATTGAAACAATACAGTATTTGAAGTCGTCACCTGCAGCGCTTCTGTTTGGTGCTGGGCCGGTGAGGTTCTCCTCTACCACAGCACAAAGAATGTCTGGATTCGACTCCAGCAGAATATTTATGAAAATTTTACCCCGGTTTTCGAGCAAACAATACGAGGAGAACCACCGGCTTCTGATTAAGGCCAGGTATGAGAACTCAGCAGACTATCGATCCAGTATCAATTGGCCGGATTGCTTTTACAATCAATTGTTAGGTGAATATGGTGTTTTAGGCTTGCTTTTATTTTTGATATTTTACGTTGGGTACTTCGTAAAGAAAATTCGTTTCTGGAGCTATGGATTTTGGCTTTGTGTGCTGTTGATCCCGTTTGCTTTGTTCAGTTATCTATTTGAATCGTTCGCAGTAATTATTATTTATGAGTTCCTGATGGAACTTGATATCAAAAAAAATGCAAGAAAATTATCCACTGGTCACGGTGTTAATGCCGGTATATAATGCGGGGCCGTACATCAGTGAAGCCATTGATAGTATTCTGCAACAAACATTTACCGATTTTGAATTCCTGATAATTAACGATGGGTCCGCAGATGACAGTCTTCAAAAGATCAGGTCTTATAGCGACCCTAGGATTGTCGTAGTTGACCGCGCTAACCATGGGTTAATAGAATCATTAAATGAGGGTTTGCAGCGTGCTAAAGGTGAGATCATAGCCAGGATGGATGCAGACGATGTCTGTCTTCCCAACCGGTTTGAAAAACAACTCGCATTTCTGAAATCCCACCCGGACTATGTTTTGGTTGGCAGTGAGGCCGACGTGATGGACAAAGATGGCAATTTCTTGTATAAGCTGGAGCCAATCGGCTATTCGAATGAAGAGATCTCTGCTGGAATCAAACAAAAATGCCCATTTATCCATCCGTGTGTAATGTTTAAGAAAAAGTTGGTCATTGATCTGGGTTGTTATCCAAAGAATGCGCTGACGTTTGAAGACCATTTACTCTGGCGCGAACTGCTTTCTGTAGGCAAGGTCTGCAACCTCAGGGAAGTGCTGCTTAAAGTTCGGTTTAACCCTGAGTCTTTAACCATCGATGAGAAGTGGCGCGGCAAGGAATTCCTTGAAATTAGAAAACGGTCCATCGAAAACGGGATTGTCTCGGATACCGATGGCGCGGTACTGAAGGAGATCGTATCCAGTCAGAATTTTGCGTCCTACAAACAAGCCGCCTACTATGCCATGGTCGGTAAAAAATATCTTTGGAACAACCCGGACAGATCCCTGGCTCGTGCGCACTTTGCGAAAGCAATTCAGCTTTATCCCAAAAACAAACAACTGTACCTGTTGTGGCTGACATCCTTTCTTCCTTCAGGCTTTGTACAAAAGGTTTATTCAACATTCAAGCGTAAATCCTTTTAACTGATGATCAGAGTTGCGTTTATATCTCGCGCCACGCTATATACTTCTCCTGGTGGCGATACAAAACAACTTGAGCTGACTGCGGCATACTTATCCAAACTTGGTGTTGATGTGAAGATATTACTTACCAATCAGGCCATTGATTATTCACCGTTCGATCTGCTGCATTTTTTCAACATCATACGTCCTGCAGATATAATAAAACATGTGAGGAGTTCAAAGAAGCCATTTGTTGTATCCACCATTTTTGTCGAGTATGGGAACATCGGCAATGAGACGCAAGGCGCTGCCGGGCTGGTTAAAAAACTGTTTTCCAGTGATGCAGTAGAATATCTGAAGGTCGTTGCGCGGTATTTTAAGAATAATGAAAAAATTATCAGCAGCCAATATCTTTGGTGGGGGCATCGAAGATCGATACAATACGTTGCAAGGCATGCCGGCTGTTTGCTTCCCAATTCGGAAAGCGAATATAAGCGCTTTGTAAGCAGGTATGGCATCACCCAAAATCATATCGTCGTTCCAAATGGCATTGACGGGCAGTTGACCACAATCACCTACCCGAAAAATAAGGAATACGAAAATGCAGTGCTCTGTATGGGCAGGATCGAGACCCGGAAAAATCAGTTGAATCTTATCCGTGCGCTGAATAATACAAAATACCGGCTGTTCATTCACGGGAAAGCCTCGCCTAACAACCTCGCATACTACGAACAATGTGTAAGTGAAGCCGCGGAAAATGTTTTCATTCGCGACTGGCTCAATGACGATCAGCTATACACTGCATACAGCAATGCAAAAGTCCATGTTCTACCCAGTTATTTTGAAACAACCGGTTTGTCGTCCCTGGAAGCCGCTGTTATGGGCTGCAATATAGTAGTAACAGACCGGGGCGACACACGCGAGTATTTTGGCGATCATGCCTGGTATTGCGATCCCGATGATCCCGCTTCCATAAAAGAATCAGTAGATGCTGCATTTTCAGCGCCATATGATACCGATTTTAGAGAATATATATTGAAACATTACACTTGGGAGCGGGCCGCTATAGAAACATTGAAAGCATACAAACAGGTATTGAAACTTTGACGTTTCTTTGTGCCGGTTTTGGAAATGAATAAGCAGCTAAACATAGGCATACTCGGCACCCGTGGAATTCCCAATCGCTATGGAGGGTTTGAGCAATGTGCAGAATATCTGGCGCTCGGCCTTACAAAAAAGGGACATAATGTGTGGGTATACAGTGCGCACAATCATGAATATACGGGAGATAAATGGCGGGGAGTGAATATTATTCACTGCAACGATCCCGAACACAAATTCGGCACCTTTGGCCAGTTTATTTATGATCTGAACTGCATCAGGGATGCCCGGCGGCGGAAGTTTGACATCCTGCTGCAATTGGGCTACACCAGCAATAGCATATGGCACCGGTACTGGCCAAAAAATATGCGCAATATTGTGAATATGGACGGGCTGGAGTGGAAAAGAAGCAAGTATAACAAATATGTTCAGCAATTCCTTAAGCGGGCAGAGCGGTGGGCCGCCATGCACGGTGATATTCTTATTGCCGACTCTATCGGTATCCAAAAACACATTGAAGAAACTTATCACCGTCCCTCTGTTTTCATCCCATACGGTGCGCCGGTATTCGATGCGCCTGACACAGATGTGTTGAAAGACTATGATTTGCAGCCGTTCAGGTTTTATGTTTTATTAGCCCGCATGGAACCTGAGAATAATATCGAAATGGTCATTAAAGGGTTTCTTGAGGCGAAAGGCGACAAGCCGTTGATTGTCATCGGGAAAACGGATAATGCCTATGGCGGGTACCTGAAAGAGAAATTTGGTAGCAGCACACAGATCAGGTTTGTTGGCGCTATCTATGATACGCTTGTCACGAACAATTTGCGGTATTATTCGCTGCTCTATTTCCACGGGCATTCCGTTGGCGGCACAAATCCCTCTTTGCTTGAGGCAATGGGTTGTAGTGCACTTATTGCCGCACACGACAATATTTTTAATAGGGCCGTATTGGGAGATGATGCCTTTTATTTTGATGTAGAGACCAGGCTTACGGATATTATCAGGGCTGTGGACCACAGAGACGCTTATCAAAATAAGGTACAGCACAATCTGGAAAAAATACGGACGGTCTACAACTGGGACCGAATTGTTGATGAGTACGAAAAAGTATTTCTCGACAGTGCTAAATGATAAAGGGAAGCAGTTGCTCCCCCTTACGCTAATCTGTTAATTAGTTTATTATTTCGCAGCAGCCAGTTCCTTTACCTTGGCAAAAACTTCCGCTTCGCCACCTTCCTCATATCCGGTATGCGTGAACGCTACCTTGCCCGTCTTATCAATTATCACAGTAAAAGGCACCGACTGAAAACTAAGTGAGCGCTTTAAGTCGGAATTGGCATCAATGAAATAGGGAAACGACCAGCCCTGCGATATCGCATAAGTGCGAACTAGACCTTCAGCACGGGCTTCATCCTCAGAGATCGTCATATAATTGAAGTCGGCTTCCTTTTTCCAGGCGGGTAACTTGAGCGAGATATTTTTTATCTCTTTTTTGCAAGGCACGCACCAGGTAGCCCAAAAGCTGATCAGCGTAACTTTTCCTTTCTCAAATGTTTCATTAAATGCAACTTTCTTGCCTGAGTTCACGTCCTTGATCTGTGTGTCAGGTAGCTCCTGTGCATATAAGGAAACAGAAACATACATACATGCTGCAGCCAAAAGGATTTTTTTCATAAGTACTTGTTTTTAAAATAAATAAGCGAAAACTTTGCCAAAATTAAATTAAGCGACTAATTTCGGAAAAACTTTAACAATATACGCATCTAAATGAAAAAATCAGCTATTTTATTTTTGTTGTTGTGTGTCTCAGTAAGAATGTTTGGACAGGGTACTTTCTCGGGCGACCTGATGATGAACCTTAATTTCTTTCAGCGTGATACAAACATTAAGGCATCCGGCAACCCATTATATAATAATTATCTCAGCGGTAGCGAAGGCTGGCTCGACCTTAGATACAATATCAAAGGATTTACGTTTTTTGTTCGCGCTGACGCATTTAATAACTCCAACCTGAAAAACCCCACATCCGCAAGTACAGATTTCGGAATAGGCGCCTGGAGCATAAGCAAGGATTTAAAAGACCTTTCCATCACTGTTGGCTCTATTTATGACCAGATCGGTAGCGGCATTCTTTTTCGTGCCTATGAAGACAGGGGGCTGCTTATAGATAATGCGCTGATAGGAATGGAATTGAAATACAAACTAACCAGCAATATAACCCTTAAAGGGTTTACCGGTCAGCAGAAGAACAATAGTGCCATAGGTGTCAACGGATCACTGCATACGCCGCCATATGGACCCGTCATAAAAGGGTTGAATGCCGAAGGTGACTTCAGTGCGGGCAAAGTGCATATTATTCCGGGCGTGGGCGTATTGAACAGGACGCTGGACGCAAACTCATATAGTTCGCTGGTGGGAACAATAAAAGGGCAGGACTCGACCCACCAGTTTACTCCGGTTTACAACATGTATGCATTTACCATATACAATACACTGACTTACAAAAATTTCTCCTGGTATGTTGAAGGTGCTTACAAAACACATGAGGCCATCGTCGACCCGTTTTCCGGCCTGAATATCGACACTGCGGGAAATGCTGAATATACGTCCCTTAGCTATGGCCAGAAGGGGATAGCGCTCAGCCTTACCGGCAAACGCACGCAATGTTTTGTGATGCGCACATCGCCAAACGAAATATTACTCAATGGCATGATGAACTGGCAACCTATTGTTGCAGTACTTCGCCCGGAGCGGCTAATGTCGCGCTATACACCAGCCTCGCAGGACTTCTCCGAAATGGCTGGTACTGCCAACCT
>CAYNGS010000149.1:0-6943 GCA_964396625.1 uncultured Flavipsychrobacter sp. | reverse complement strand
CATCGTGGAACCGCGCCGAGAAAAGCGACTCAAACGATACCCGCGCCACCATTGCCCGCATTGCGCTCATACGTGCGCAGAAAGCAAAACTGCTCGGCTTCCCGAATTTTGCCGCATGGACGCTCATGGACCAGATGGCCAAGAAGCCTGAGAACGTAGAAGACTTTCTCGTGAAGCTCGTACCCGCTGCCACGGCAAAAGCCAAACTGGAGGCTGCCGACATACAGGCCGTAATAGATGCCCAAAAGGGTGGCTTTCAGCTGCAGCCCTGGGATTGGGATTTTTATGCCGAGCAGGTGCGCAAGGCTAAGTACGATATAGACGAAAGCCAGGTGAAGCCGTACTTCGAGGTCTATAACGTGCTGCAGAACGGCATCTTTTATGCAGCCAACCAGCTCTATGGCACATACTTCAAGGAGCGTAAGGACCTGCCGGTGTACCAGAAGGATGTGCGCGTGTTCGAGGTGTTTGACAAAGACAGTACATCTATGGCGCTGTTCTATTGCGACTACTTCAAGCGCGACAACAAGAATGGCGGCGCATGGATGGACAACATGGTCACGCAGTCAAAGCTGCTGGGTACAAAACCCGTTATTTACAACGTTTGCAATTTCACAAAGCCTGCCGAAGGTCAGCCCGCGCTCATCAGCTTCAGCGACGTCACAACTATGTTTCACGAGTTTGGCCACGGCCTGCACGGCATCTTTGCAAGCCAGCAATTCCCGAGCCTTTCCGGCAGCGCCACCGCCCGCGATTTCGTGGAATTCCCCTCTCAGTTCAACGAGCATTGGGCCATGGACCCGCAGGTATTCAAACACTATGCTACACACTACAAGACCGGCGAGCTGATGCCGCAGGCGTTGGTAGACAAAATAAAGAAAGCAGCCACCTTCAATCAGGGCTATGCACTCACGGAACTGCTGGCTGCCGCCGACCTTGATATGCAATGGCACAAATTGCCCGCCAGCGCACCGCTGCAGGACGTGGATAAATTTGAAACACAGGCACTTCACGATACCCATCTCGATCTGCCGCAGGTGCCTACGCGCTACCGCAGCAGCTACTTCCTGCATATCTGGAGCAATGGTTATGCATCAGGCTACTACGCCTATTTGTGGACAGAAATGCTCGATGACGATGCCTTTGCGTGGTTCAAGGAAAATGGCGGCCTCACCAGAGCCAACGGTCAGCGCTTCCGCGACATGATCCTCTCCCGCGGCAACACCCAGGACCTCGCCACCATGTTCCGCAACTTCCGCGGCCACGATCCCAACATCCAGCCCATGCTCGAAAACAGAGGACTGGTAGGAGAGAAAAAGTAATTTACTCTTCCGATTATTATTATTCTGACATGCTGGAATTTTAGCATACAGCCTTCCGGTTGTTCAAAACCCAACAACCGGCCTGTCATTGCGATCGCAGAAGCAATCCAGCGAAATACCCAATAGGTGCAGACCCTCACGCTTGCATTTGCAAACTTTGTCTTTTCTCGCGCGAAGGTTCCCCCGGATCACCGGTAACTCCATACCATCGCTGGCAACAAACACCTCATTTTGGCAAATATGGAAATAACAACTAATTTCACACTGCTGTGCGGTGCACGGGATTCAAAGACGTTTTATGCTATCTAACCTTTGCAAAACAATGCTGTTGTCTGGCCTGCTATCTGCACAAGCTGGCTACTGCCAGACGGTTACTACTTTTGCCGGCAACAGTGCGCCTGGCTTTAATGGCGATGAAAAAACAGCACTCGCCACACAGTTATGGGCTCCCGGCGGACTTGCGCTATCCGGCGGCAACTTGTTTTTTGCCGACGGGCTGAATAACCGCCTGCGCAAAGTTAGCCCGGGCGGAATAGTAACCACCCTCACCGGCGACGACAATCCCGGAAATTCCGGCGACAACGGCCCGGCAACCGACGCCCGGCTCAACTATCCCGAAGGCATGACCATAGACGGCCATGGCAATATATACATCGCCGACAAGTATAACAACAGCATACGTAAGATAACTCCTGCCGGCATCATCACGAGGTTTGCCGGCAGCGGCCAGTCCGGCTTCAGCGGCGATGGGGCTCTGGCTTCTTCAGCCCAACTGAACGGACCATGCGCCCTTGCCGTGGACATAGCTGGCAATGTGTACATCACTGATGCCGGCAACAACTGCATCCGCAGGGTCACACCGGAGGGAATAATGTCGACCGTCGCGGGCACAGGCAGGGAAGGCTACCGGTGCGATAGCTGCTCTGCTACCACTGCGCAGCTTAATGCGCCCAGGGGTATAACCACAGACACCGCGGGAAACCTGTATATCGCCGACGCGCTCAATTATCGCATCCGCAAGGTTACTCCGTCCGGTCTTATCACCACGCTGGCTGGCAATGGCGAATCAGGCTTTAGTGGAGATGGCGAGGCTGCCACCGCGGCACGACTGAATATGCCCACAGGCGTCGCTATAGACAAGGCGGGTAATATCTACATTGCCGATCAGAGCAATAACCGCATTCGTGTGGTAACTCCGGAAGGCATCATATCGACCGCAGCAGGTGGTGGTATCGACTCCACAAACCAGTTGAGCGCTCCCACTTATCTCACGGCAGATGGTAATGGCATTTTGTACGTCAGCGAGCAGCAGGACAACTTAATAAAGAAAGTGATTCCTCCGCCTCCTGCTCCCAAGGTTGTAAAAAATAGATCGAAGGCCGCTGCCACCAACAGCAAACCTTATGTGGCACCCCCTTTCGCCACGCCCAATATGAATACGCCGCCCCCATCATACCGGGCAAGTTTTCAGCCGCCAAGTTCTCCTCCGCCAAGTTCAGGCAAGGGAAACAAGGGGCGTTAGACGTACGGACTCCATTAACATTGTCGTCTCATAACACCTACCTCTCCTTCGGATAGGGCCGGGGAGAGGTCTAATTATCTCGGGTAAAAATAAAGGTCATTCCCGCCTGTTTGTTCACCATCACATGGGTAGTGGTGTTAAAGTCCATTTCAATATCAGAGGGGTCATACCTGAATTTATTCTTCCCGATTGGTGTCAGCGGAAACGATCGTTGTCCTGTTGCTTGTCCCCTGAGGATCGTCTTATTTTTTGTGATGGTGATCTTTAATTTCACATCCTTGCTGGAGTAGGTGCCTGCGTACTCATCCAGGTGGGCTGTATTATAGTCCAGCATGGCTTTAAAGTCAGGTATCGTATACCTCGAGTCGAAATAAATGGCCAGTATGCCGATAAGTATATTGTTCAGGTCATACACATGCCCGTTGTCACAAAGCGCCACTGCAAGGCTGTCTTCCGGAAAGTAACAAAGCACCGAGTAGAACCCATCCACATGCCCTGTATGTCCAAATCCATTGTGGTAAAGAAACGGAATGCTGGCCATGCCAATGCCATGCCTTTCGTCCACAGAGGTCATTTCCAGCAGACTTTTGGGGCTCACAAGTTTACCGCCAAACAAGCCTTCTATGAATTTCGTCTCGTCTGTGGGCGTCGCAAGTATGGCTCCGGCGCCGCAGAGCAGGCTCATATCCGTTTCCGGCATGCGGTCCCATTTCTCGCCGTCAAACGTGTACGAAAAACTTTCGTTGTTTTTTATATCGGTCTTTCCGCCGTAATAGGTTTCCTTCAACCCCAGTTTGGCTACTATCCGCGCCTGCAGCGCTTCGGCATACGTCATTTTGCAGATGCGCTCTATGATAAAGCCCAGCAGCCAGTAGTTGGTATTGCTGTAGTCCGTCGTTGAGTCAGGTGTGAAATCGGGCTTGCTCATCGCTATCATGGCCAGCAGCTCATTTTCCGACTTCGGTCCCAGCCGCCAGGAAAGGCTCGTAATGTAGTTGTGCAGTCCGCTCCTGTGGTTCAGCAGTTCACCGATGGTAATGATCTTCGCGTTGGGCACTTCAGGAAAGTAGGTGTCGAGTGTAGTACCAGGCGTCAGCTTGTTTTCATCAATAAGCTGAAAGATCATCGTAGCCGTATACAGCTTGGTTATCGATGCGATACGGTACTTGGTTCGCGGTGTGGCGGCCGTTTTCTCGTCGTCATGTATATAACTGTAGCCTGCGGCTTTTTCATAGAGCAGTTTGCCGTTTCTCGAAATAGCAACGCTGCCAATAGCCTCGTTATACTCGGTAAGGGTATTTAAGAAACTGTCCAGCTTCGCTTTATTAAATTGCTGCGCATCTGCTTCCCGCACACATAGTGCAAAACATAGTAACAGTATAAAGGTTTTACTGATCATGTGTTGCTCACAACATATGGGAAGTGATGTCAAAAATAGATTTCTTTTCGGAAAAGAACGATGCAACTGTTTAAGGGCACATTTCAAATTTTCTTATGGTGGGTAAATGTCATAAATTGTTCCTGGCAGCCTGAAGGGCTGAAATATCAATAGCCGTGGGTGAATCCCACGGATAAAATAATGATGCATGCCAACCCTGAAAGGGTTGAATTCCACAATTCATAGCGAAAATCTGAACTGCGCCCTGCTGAGAATCTAATCCTAATCCATGTGCCACAGCATGCTCACCCCGGCCCCCATTCCGCCCGGCGAGCCGCTCATCCCAAATTCTACTTTATGGTTCTTGAATCGGTGTACCTCCGGCACCAGCACACCGCACGCTGCCCCTATCGCCAGGCCCACCAGCACATCCGACGGAAAGTGCTCCAATCCCTTCACCCTCAGGTACCCTTCTATTAGTGGCGGAATGGTTGCGATCGCATACAAAAGATATTTTTTCTGCCCGATCTCGGGGTGGTAATCACTGTACACTTTTACCATAAAATAGGTCGATGCTATCGCTGTAGCCTCATGTCCGCTGTACATCGAATTCCGGTTGTTCCCCGGATTCCGAACGTAGGTAGGTAGTTGGTCATAATATACTAATGGCCGGTATTTATTTTGAAATGCCGGCCCAAAAAAACTGTAGTTATACAAGCTGAAGGTTATCGCATGCATCTCATAGTACATCACCAGTATCCTGAACCAGTCCTTCCGGATATTCTTGTTGAAAGCAAGTAGCCCCGGCGTTACGATCAGCAACGGCAGCCCAAGGTCCGATGCCTGCTGAAAAGCCAGTCGTTTCGATGGGTCTTGCTCCAGTGCAAAGTGGTCCAGACCCGTAAAAACATTTCTGTTCAATCCCGCCAGTTCCTGGTCGGTAATGGTTTTCTTATTTTTTATTACCTCGGGTATCGCATACACATCTGCGGCGCTCGCCACCACGCAAAATGGTATACTCACCCAGTAATTGACCCTGTACAGGTGGTAGCCTGAGTCTTTTTTCAAAACCAATGCCGGGCTTAGACCCGGAGCCGTAGAAGTATCAATTATTTGCCTGGCCGTCGAGTCCTTTGCCTGGCTGGTCAATGAATCGCGGGTCCCGCTTTGGGCGAGTATGGGTAAAGGAGTGAGCGGCAAAAAGGCAAGATACCTCGTAAAAGTCCGGATCATGATTTTAGACCGCCAAAAACTCATACCATCACGTTTTTTTCCACTCGGTAACCCATTGCCGCTACGTAACATAAATGATCATATAAAACTATTAATTGTACCTCAATTTATATGAAGAGGTCCTCTTTCGTTTTCCATCTATTCTGATCGTTCTTGGCGCCGGATATTCCCAATGCTGTGGAAAACTTCCCGCTCCATACCTCCTCATAATTTCGTTACTTTGTGAGACGCTGAACGGATAGTGCGCAGACATGAATTTCTCCCATTTACACAACCACACACAGTACTCCCTGCTTGACGGGGCTTCCAATATTTCTAAGCTGTTTGAAAAGGCGCTGAAAGATAATATGCCCGCCATGGCCATCACCGATCACGGCAACATGTTTGGTGTCTTCGATTTTGTCGCAGAAGCATGGAAAAAGAAAAAAGTGGTTGGTAAGACCGCCGAAGGAAAGGATATAGAAGAGCCTGTCGTTAAGCCCGTTATCGGTTGCGAGTTTTATCTCGTCGATAACCGCCACAAGCGCCAGTTCTCCAAAGACGATAAAGACATCCGTTATCACCAGTTACTCCTTGCCAAAGACGAAGTGGGGTACAAGAACCTCGTTAAGCTCTGCTCACTGGGCTACATGGAGGGCCTTTACAGCAAGTACCCGCGTATCGACAAGGAGTTGATATTGCAGCACCACGAAGGTCTTATTGCCACCAGTTGCTGCCTTGCCGCAGAGGTCCCGCGCACCATCCTTCGCAAAGGCGAGGCAGAAGGGGAGAAGGTATTCAAATGGTGGCTCGACCTGTTTGGCGAGGACTACTATATCGAGCTGCAGCGCCACGACATTGCGGATCAAGTAAAGGTCAACGAAGTACTGCTCCGCTTTGCGCAGAAATACAATGTACCGGTCATCGCCAGCAATGATAGTCACTATGTCGATCAGGCTGATGCCAACGCACACGACATACTGCTGTGTATCAATACCGGCTCCAAGCAGGCCGACCCAAAATGGAACGACCTCGGCGACGATGATGAGCCCCAGGCAAAGGGCGGCCGCTTCGCTTTTCCCAGCGATAAATTTTATTTCAAGACCACCGAAGAGATGACAAAGCTCTTTGGTGATGTACCGCAGGCTATAGACAATACCAATCACATACTCGATAAGATAAAACCGTTGAAGCTCGAGCGCGACATTCTGCTGCCGCACTTCAAGGTCCCTGCCGAGTTTAACGACGACCAGAACGCCTATCTCGAGCATATTACTTGGCTCGGCGCTAAGGAGCGCTATAAAGAGATCACACCCGAGGTGGAAGAGCGCATAAAATTTGAGCTCTTTACCATCCGCACCATGGGGTTCGCCGGCTACTTCCTCATTGTGTCCGACTTCATCAAAGAGGGCCGCAACATGTGGGTGTTCATATGTACGGTCCGCTGCTCGGCGGCGGGCTCATCTTACGCCTACTGCATCGGCATTACCAATATCTACCCTATCAAGT
>CAYNGS010000148.1:0-6948 GCA_964396625.1 uncultured Flavipsychrobacter sp. | reverse complement strand
AGATCGGCATGGTACTGGCAGTTTTCCTCTTTATGGCAAAAATGAACCGGTTCAGCAATGTGAAACAACTCACCGCCGATGGTGAGGATGACGACGATATGACAGACAATGCGGCCATAGGAACCTTTAACTTGCCTAAGGGAGTGATCGTGTATGAAATAAACGGGCCACTGTTTTTTGGTGCCGCATATAAATTCAAGGATGCTATCAGCATCATCGGCAAAAACCCGCTCGTGCTGGTGGTGCGAATGAGAAATGTCCCCATCATAGACGCAACGGGCATTCGCACACTGGAGGAGGTGGAAAAAGAGTGCAGCAGCCAGCATACCAAACTGATCCTCGCAGAAATAACAAGTGAATCGGTATTGGAAGAACTGAAAAAATCAAGACTGTTGTTTAAGATCGGAAAGGCCAATGTGGTGCCCACTATGGAAAATGCAATCAGCCGCAGCCAGGCAATAATTTCCGGAAACTAACTTCTTCGCGCGCCCTTTGTCACAGGTTTTGAACGCTCAGGAGTTCGGAGTTTTTGTTGTGAAATAATTATAGTCTTTCAGCAACTGTTTCAGAAAATCTGTAGGGTAAAGATCAGATTCTATACCCAGCACCGATTTTATCTTTTGTGTTACATCTATCATATAATGCTCCGTATCTCTCGTGGGCCGTTTCACATTCAGCAGGTTGCGTATACCATTAATATCGCGGTCAGTCAGTCGCATTACTTCAGGGTACACGGGCTTGTAAGCCGCATCTTCAATTTGCAGGTATATCGTTTCACCGATGCTGGATCTGTAATTGTTATCAATAACCACGGTCCCTGCAGCAATATCGCCTATCCGCTGCGATTTCGCAGATATCATCACGCACAGAAAATCCGGCAGATACAAGATCAGGAATACGATCATCAGCGCCGGGCTCCGTAATAGGATATAAGGAATTATATAAACAAACAGGTTGCCGATACACAGGAGCCACCTGGTAATATATTGTCCCCAGGTAGGTTCGCGCCCTTCCATGTCGATCACCTTAATACCTGCTACCTTCTTCCCCAGGGTTTGTCCGTTAAGCAGCAACTCGAAAAATAACTGGTACGCCAATACCGGGAGGACTATCACCAAAAGCGCGGCAGCAGTTTGTATGGCAGCCCCCTTACCAAACCAGGGATAGATGAACCGAAGCATTAGGTAATAATAAAAGCATATAATGACTATATCGATGAGCCAGGCAAGCATCCTCTTACCGAACACTGCAACCTTGAACTCCAGGTCTATATTAAACGGCGTTCCGATGGTTATGATTGCCATGATGTGAAAATAACGAAAAAGGCAAGGTCATACCCGCCAATAAGTCGCAAAAATAAATATAGTTGTCTACCCAAGATATTAGTGGATATATTCGTCTTTATTAGTGGATTTGATCTATAAGTGAACCAGCCGCCGGTATGCAAAAACTAAATTATTCTTTACCCGTCACTGTTGTATTATTATCGTTTTTTTTATTTGCCTGTTCAGAAAAATTCAAAGTGGCTGCTCCATACAAAAATATCACGGTCATTTACAGTCTAATCGATATGGCGGATACCGCTCACTATGTTCGTATCCAGAAGGCTTTCCTCGATCAGGACAGGAGCGCATTGGTCATATCGCAAAACCCGGATTCAAATTTATATCCTTACCTGAATGTCCGTATCGAAAGGTTTAGTTTCTCAAACGCCACCACCTGGCTCGACACAATCCATCTCGACCGCGTTGACCTGAACCTTGAAGGCTACCCGAAACAACCGGGCGTATTTTTTACCAGCCCCAGTTATGCCTACAAATTCACCAATGCGCTGGACCCTCACAGCATTTATCGGCTTGTGGTCTTTAATCCTGCAACGGGCGAGACAGACTCTGCCAGCACACCTATCATTTACGACCGGAACGATACCTCATTCTATGTCGACCTCCTGGATGAGCCTTGGATCCAGTTGGATTTCCACAAATTTCTATCCGACAGGCCGTTTAAGATGGGCGGCAGCTACACAAACCGCATCCCCGATTTCAGTTTCAACGGACAAGCCTCTCCAGCCTCAGTCGCCGCTGCCACTATCCGGTTCAACTGGACCGATTCCAACAGCCTGACAGGAGAACTCACCACCCATTATTTTGACGACGAACTTGGCTATGTGGCTTTTACCAACCAGTTCGGATTCAGTATATACAATATGGATTTTTATGCTGCCATCTCAAACGGCATGGGCCAGGCGCCGCCAAACACATACCGGCTGCTGGACCGCTGTGATATCACGGTTGCCCTGGGTACGCCCGATTACTACACCTACTATCAGTATAGCCAAACCGCCGGCACGGGGCTTACCGGGGGATATGTAGAACCAATCTCAACCAATATTAAAGGGGCCGCGGCGCTCGGATTGTTCACATCCCGGGGATTAAGAACCGGCAAAGCCACCATTAGCGCTACCACTGTCGATTCACTCATTGCAAGTCCCTATCTGCAGCAGGCCCGAATCGTTGGCACGTCATATCACCAGTAGTAGAAGATCATCCAGATGCTACGCTGTAAACCCAACACCCGACCGAATCTCACCCTAATTTAACTTTTTTTAACTTATCAACAAATCAACTAAACACTTATCTTTGTCCACCTTACAAATTTTTTTGATGAAAATGAATAAAGTTAAAGTACCTGTCATAGCCCTGCTCGCTATGTTTCTGATTGTTGGTTGCTCTGAGAAATTTAATACCGCCGCCCCATATAAGAATATTACTGTGATCTATGCCTTCCTCGATAAAGCAGACACTGCCCACTATATTCGGATTGAAAAGGCCTTCCTCGATCAGAACAAAAGTGCGGTAACTATGGCTCAGTCGCCCGACTCCAGTTATTATTCCAATATTAATGTAAGGATCGAAAGATACAGTTTCACAGGCGTTCTGACCGATACCATCCACTTGAACCGGGTTGACCTTGGCGCAGAGGGCTATCCCAAGCAGCCGGGTGTGTTTTTTAACGCGCCCAACTATGCTTACAAGTTCACAAATACACTAGATGTAAATTATATCTATCGGCTTAAGGTCATTAACCTTACCACACATGAAGTTGACTCGGCCGACGCACCTGTTATCGAGGACCTCGATAAGAGTGTTTTTTACATCGATCTTTTTGATGATTCCGTCCTCAACAAAAACGGGATGAATTTTAGTTCCACATTTTTGTCATTTGAATTCGGTGGCACCTATACACCGCCGGTCAATTTTAGTTTTCAGGGTTTAAGTTCACCGGTCGGCATCGTGCAGGCTATTGTCCGGTTCAACTGGATTGATTCCAATGACATTTCCCATACCCTCACCCCCCATTATTACGACTATAACCTGGGATACTCCACGCTTAATAATGTGTCGCTCGACTACACAACCAAGGACATCAACTTTTACTCTGCGCTAAGCACAGGTATGGGAGCACCTCCTGACAATAACACATTCCGCCTTTTGAGCAGGGCCGATGTTTTTGTTTATCTCAGCACGCACGACTATTCCCTGTATGTGCAGAACAGCCTCACCCAGGGCACCGGCCTCACCGGCAGTGAGATCGAACCTGTGTTTACAAATGTAAAAGGGGCAAATGTATTAGGCCTGTACACTTCACGGGCCGTACGCACCAACCAGGTGACTATTTCCCCTGCCACCGTAGATTCACTTATGGCCAGCCCATTACTTCAGCAGGCCCGCATTGTAGGTACGTCATATCACCAGTAGACTGCAGCTTAAAACATAAAAGCTTTCATGCCTTAACTTCATCAGTTAAGGCATTTTTCTATGCTTCTGTCAGTATTACTGCCAATATTTCCGAAAATTAAGTATGGCATATTCATTGAGTATAGTATTGGGATGCTAAAGGTCTGCCTTAAGTACGATCCGAAGCAGTAACAACATAACCAATAATTAAATTTATAATTAATATTTACTATGGCAAAAATTATAGGAATTGACTTAGGAACAACCAACTCTTGCGTATATGTAATGGAAGGCAATGAACCGGTAGTTATCGCTAACGACGAAGGACGTCGCACAACGCCGTCAGTTGTTGCTTTCTTGAAAAATGGCGAGCGCAAAGTTGGCGACCCGGCCAAGCGTCAGGCTATTACCAACCCGCACAATACGATCCAGTCCATCAAGCGTTTTATGGGCCGCCGTTTTGATGAGGTGACCAACGAAATATCGCACTTTACCTACAAGTTGGTAAGAGGTGAGAACAACACCCCAAGGGTGGATATTGACGGACGTCTTTATACCCCGCAGGAAATTTCGGCAATGATCCTTCAGAAAATGAAGAAGACCGCCGAAGATTATCTGGGCCAGGAAGTGAAGGAAGCTGTTATTACCGTACCCGCCTACTTTAACGATGCCCAGCGCCAGGCTACCAAGGAAGCAGGAGAGATCGCAGGTCTTAACGTGCGCCGTATAATAAACGAACCTACGGCTGCAGCACTCGCATACGGCCTCGACAAGCAACACAAGGACAGCAAGATCGCAGTGTTTGACCTTGGCGGCGGTACATTCGACGTATCTGTACTTGAGCTCGGAGATGGTGTCTTCGAAGTGAAATCTACCAACGGTGACACTCACCTCGGCGGCGATGACTTTGACAAGGTTGTTATGGATTGGCTGGCCGAAGAATTTAAGAAGGATGAGTCAATGGAACTCCGCAAGGACCCTATGGCATGGCAGCGTCTTAAGGAAGCTGCTGAAAAAGCTAAAATAGAATTATCTTCTTCGCAGGAAACAGAGATCAACCTGCCTTATATCACCGCTATCGATGGCGCTCCCAAGCACCTGGTTCGCAAACTGACGAGAGCAAAATTCGAGCAGCTTTCCGACAGCCTGATCGAGCGTACGCTGGAACCCTGCCGCAAAGCGTTGAAAGATGCGAATATTACCGCAGCAGAAATTGACGAAGTGATATTGGTGGGTGGTTCTACCCGCATACCAAAAGTGCAGGAAGTGGTTGAAAAATTCTTTGGTAAAAAACCTCACAAGGGTGTAAACCCCGATGAAGTGGTAGCCATAGGTGCAGCCATCCAGGGTGGTGTGCTTACCGGCGACGTGAAGGATGTGTTGCTGCTCGACGTTACCCCTCTTTCGCTGGGTATCGAAACTATGGGCGGCGTCATGACGCGCCTTATCGAGTCCAATACTACCATACCTACCAAAAAGAGTGAAACTTTCTCTACGGCCAGCGACAGCCAGCCAAGTGTGGAAATAAATGTGCTGCAGGGCGAGCGCCCTATGGCAAAAGATAATAAGAACCTCGGGCGTTTCATACTGGATGGCATACCACCGGCTCCGCGCGGAGTACCACAGATAGAAGTGATATTCGACATCGATGCTAATGGGATGCTTCATGTAACGGCTAAAGACAAGGGTACCGGCAAGCAACAAAACATACGCATAGAAGCCGGCAGCGGACTGGACAAAGCGGAAGTTGAACGTATGAAAAACGAAGCCAAAGCAAACGAAGAGTCGGATAAGAAAGTTCGTGAGCGTGTTGAAAAACTCAACAAAGCCGATGGCCTCATATTCAACACAGAAAAACAACTGAAGGAGTATGGCGATAAAGTGCCTGCAGACAAAAAATCAGTCATTGAGGCCGCAGTTAACAAACTGAAAGCAGCCCAGAAGGCTGAGGATCTCGACGGCATCGATAAGGCCGAAGAAGAACTGAATGCAGCGTGGATGGCAGCGAGCGAAGAAATGTATAAGGCAGGTCAGCAGGGTGCCCCGACCGATGGCGCACCACACGACGGTGGCCAGCAGCACCAGCAAACTGCCGGAAATAATGATGGTGGCGTAGCAGATGCGGAATATGAAGAAGTGAAATAAGCTTGTTTCACTGTATAGTGAACGAGATGATAAATAACAAAAGCGGCCGGTATTGATCGGCCGCTTTTGTTATTTAAACCTTTTATTAAAGACTAACTTTGTCATTATTGTTTGATGAACTTTATTGTTTTGCCATCACTGAGCCTTACAAAATACATCCCGTTAGTGAGGGTCGAAACATTAATTTGAAACATTTCGTTGCCTTTGCGTGTCACATCAATCGGCATTTGTTTCCCTTCAGTATTATACAAACCCGGAAAATCATGAATACCGCTGATATCCCCTTTGATAAATAAATTTGTGTTCACAGGATTGGGATATACCACCAGGTCTTTGTCATTTATATTCACTTCAGATACCTGTACAATGCCGGGGTATCCATTAATTTGAGCTATAAACGTTGTCCAAAGTTCAGAAGCATTTCCGTAGCTGCCAGACAACCATACCTCGGGCTGCAGCGCGTTATAATTGCGCTGAATGCCGGTATAGTCACCCCAGCGCTGGTCGGGAGTGGAAAAAGAATAATTGACGGAGTTTGTACCGGCGTGGGCCTGACTGGATGCCAACTGATTCATCACATCATCAAAGTACTTGAATCTGATTTCGGGAAACGTACTGGCATCCGACTTTAAAAAGCATACGATTATTGCTTTGTCGGTGGCGCTGTTTCCAAATGAAGCGAGACTGGGATAATTATAATTTGATCCGCTCAGAAACGACCAGCTTTGACTTATCGCATTTGTACCAACGTTAATTCTGTTGAAGTAAATACTATTGTAATCATTTCCACCTGAATTGTAGTCGGCCGAATAAGTAAAGAAAACATAACCGTTGAGGTAGATCGCGCTTTCTACTCTGCAGCCTGCCTTATAATTCGCTAATATATTTCCGCCGGGTTGAACTGCGGTTCCCGACTGCGTATAGGCAGCTGTCGAAATATTTGAACTCGTGTACGTTGGACTCCCGCTGGCATTACCCGTTATTTTATAAAGCGTCACATAATTACCCCCTCCGCTCAATGTTGAAACCAGATAAAACACGCCACTGTACGACGCAATGTTTTGGC
>CAYNGS010000147.1:0-6972 GCA_964396625.1 uncultured Flavipsychrobacter sp. | reverse complement strand
CATCGCAAAGCATGGAAAAAACCTATGAAAACAAGCGAGGCTCTGACGCCGATATAAACCTGCTGCTGGTCGCAATGCTAAGAAAGGCCGGGCTGGAGGCGCAACCGGTAGTGCTGAGCAAAACAGGACACCTGAAGGTGTACCCGGAGTATCCCTTTGTGGACAGGTTCAACTATGTGGTCTGCGTGGTTAAGGCGGATGGCAAGTTGTATTACCTGGATGCGACGGACAAGTATAACCGGTTCGGCGTTCTGCCCCACAACTGCTACAACGGATATGCTCGCATAGTAGACAAGGAAGGATCTGCCGTGTTGATAACGCCAAATGACCTCACAGATATAAACTTCACCAAGGTAAATATTTCGCGAATCACTGATACGACCATGGTGATAGAAGTGATGGAAAGAAAAGGGGCAATGAGCGGACTGGCAATGAGAAAAGATATAGGAAAGGATAACGACTACCTGAAGAACTTTGTGACGAAAAGAACTGAGGACATAGATGGATCTGTAAGCGTTGTGTCTGTGACAACAGCGAACCTGGACAACCCGGAAAAAGACCTGGAAATAAAGTATGTGCTGAAACTAAGAAGGAAGGATAGCGACAAGACATGGTATTTAGGTACGGACATGATGAAATTCTTCAAAGGCAACCCTTTTAAATCCGCGCAACGAAAGTTGCCAATCGAGTTTCGCAATAAATATGACTATACCTACTTGATGGATGTGCTACTGCCAGCCGATATTGTGCCAGATGAACTACCGAAACCGATTACAAACAAGACAGACGGGAACCATCTGAGCTTTGACCACCGGGTTTCGTATGACAGCGCATCGCACATGCTGTCTGTAAATGCCAAATTTGAGGTGAATGAGACAGTATATCCTGTGGCTTCTTATGAGCATGTAAGCAGTTTTTTTGAACAAATGGCAAAAGAAGAAAATGCGATGATCGTGCTGAAAAAAAAGTAAACCAATGAAAACACCAGCCTTACTACTTGCAGTTCTGCTCTGCTGTGGCAACACAGCGATGGCGAAAGATAAGCCTGATCTTGCGGCAAGAAATATACCTCATACACTAAGCGAGGGGGCAAACGAAGTGATGCGTGATTATAACATGCATATTGAAATGGTATCGCTAAGCGAGATCAGCGTAACCGAAAAATATACTATTACCATACTGAACAAGGATGGATATGACCAAGCTTATGCGGTGGCCTGGTATGACAAATTATTTCACGAAGTGAATGAGATAAAAGGAACACTCTATGACAAAAACGGTGTGGAGATACGGACCCTTAAACGAAAAGATATAAACGACCAATCGCCTTACAGCGAGTTCCTGAATTTCAATGACTACAAATATAAATACTTCGACTTTGGGTATTCCAACTACCCTTTTACGGTATCATATGAGATACACACGACACTGAAATCATCTGTCTTTTTACCGGTATTTCAACCACAGCCCGGGAACAAGTGTGCTGTGGAAAAGGCCACGCTGGAGTTCGAATATCCGCGGGAAGCCGCGATGCGATACAAGACATTTCACCTGGCACAGCAACCTACTGTAACTGAGGCGGGTGGTGTGAAAAGGATCGGCTTGTCGATATCGGATATCAAGGCGTCGAAACGGAGTGAACTTGCACCGGAAGAGCGATTTGAGCGACCGACAGTGATATTTGCGTCGGACGAATTTGAATATAACGGCACAAAGGGCAAAATGGATTCGTGGCGATCGTTCGGGAAGTTTGTGTATGATCTGAATGCGCAGCGCGATGACCTGCCGGACGAAATGAAGGCGGTTGTACACCGGCTGACCGATACCTGCGCAAGCAGTTTTTCGAAAATAAATGTGTTGTATGAATACCTGAAAAAGAATACGCGCTATGTGGCGATAGAGACGGGCATAAGCGGCTGGCAGTGTATAGAAGCAAAAGCGACTGCTGCCAGCAGCTATGGCGACTGCAAGGGGCTGAGCAACTATATGGGGGCCATGCTGAAAGAGGCGGGTATAGCCTCATACGGTGTGCTGATATATGGCGGTGCAGATGACCGGATAAAAGTGCAAAAAGACTTTCCTTACAATGATTTTAACCACTACATATTATGTGTGCCGAGAGCGCGCGACACGATATGGATGGACTGCACATCGAAGTATGACCCCACGGGATACCTACAGGCATTTACCAGCGGCCGGGATGCGCTGCTGCTGACTCCGGAAGGCGGCTATGTGGTACGCACGCCGGAACAGGGAATAAATGAAAATACAACCAACAGAAAGGCGACAATGCGCGTAAACGCTAAAGACGAGCTGGACGCTGTGCTGGATATGGACTATAAAGGCTTTCTGGGGGATGTAGAAAGGGCTCGTGTCACTGACCAGCCTAAGGACAAAATTGAAAATCACTTCAACGAAAAATTCTCACTGCCGGGATATAAAATAACTGGATATAAACTAATGCCTGTGCTTGACGGGCACATACCGGGAATACATGAAGAAATAAGCCTGAAAGGCAGCTGCAAGATCACCCATACAGGAAAACGGCTCTTTATTGAACCTTTTGTGCTACCGCTGAATATAGGCATACCCTCTAATACGGATACCCGAAACCAGCCGTTTGAAGTGAGACCGTCCTTCGTGATCGTGGATACAGAGATCATCTACCTGGAGGGCAGCTACGATGCAGACCATATACCTGACGCAGTAAATATATCTGAAACGTTCGGAACATACTCACTAAAGGTGTCGCTCGAAAACAACAACACGCTGCTTATCACGCGGCGCTACAGGCAAAACAACGGTGTTTACCCGGCTGAACAATTTGCCTCATACACCGCATTTGCGAAATCGGTGAACCCGAGTCATCAGCAAATAGTACTCATAAAAAAAGAATAGGCCCAATATTTTTTCACTAAAAAACCAGGAACATGAAAAAGCGAACACATTCATCTCCAACAGCTTACGTTAATAGCGCGTTGCCTTCACATTAGTATAACAAAAAATTAATTTATTATAAGATATCTAATTGTAGCAAGCGTATATATTTACCGTCACCTCACCGAAGGGTAGAGGCTTACTACCATAAAACACCTTATATGCTGCTACGTGCAGCATGTTACTAATCCATTACTAAATGAGATCAAAAATGTCTTTTCGTTTCGACTTAAGGAAGGCAAAAAATATTGTATTGTATGTACTGCACAGCCTTGGGGGACAAACCGATATATACCGATTGTACCTGTTGCTGTACCTAGCTGACCTGAAGCATATGGCCGCATATGGAACACTGATAACCGGCGATGCATACATAGCGATGAAATTCGGACCGGCACCCTTTCACATCATGAGCATGTTCAAAGAAATAAAAGAGGAGGGAGGGAAAGAAGGGACCGGGGCGCCGAAGTTAAAACTGACGGAAGACCAAGTTGTAGCGCTGGCGCGCCATGAATTGTCGCAACTGGCAGAGTCGGAAGTGTCGTGCCTGTTTGAGACCATACAAACATATAAAGCGGCGCCAATAGAAGAGCTGACGACACAAACAACAAATACAGCGTGGCAGCATGCGGCCATTGACGGTGAAATAAGCATCAGCGACATGGCCGTGGAAAGCGGCGCCGAACCAGAAATGATCAGGTACATAGAGCTTTTCTACAGAAATGAAAGGCAATCATTCAACGACACGGGAACAAACAGACAGCCATGAAGACAACAGGAATAAAAACATTCAGGACGAGCAAAAAAAGCCTGGCAGCAGTTTCCAATCCAAAAGTGGGCAGTGTGGTGTATGATATGAACAACGCAGTGAACAAAAGAGAACTTTACGGTATAGTGGGCGCATCCCGTGCTGATATAGCGATGGTGCGGCTATTTGATCAAAATGAACTTACACCATTGCTTGCCAGGAAGTGCTACCAACTGATGTACAAAATAGAACTGGGGCTTCAGACCGGGGAAAACCCGACGCAATTGTATGCGGATACGTCGGGCCTGATCGTAAAGGATTATCTGCAGATGGCAACGATATTAGGCAAGTATCCGGAGCGCGTAGTGAGCAAAATTTTCAGGACAGATATTCACCGCATCATCAAGACACTTCAGACGATCAACACGATCTCGAAGGATGTTAAGAACAAATATTTCGACGCGTAGGCACGTGTTGCGGGGTGATTAAACGCCAATATTGATGCAATGTTCGACCCTTTCAGGGTTGGTCCGTGAACATACATACAATCCCCGAGCTGCGCACGGGGCTATTGATATTTAAGCCTTTCAGGCTTGTGTTTAGAAAGGAAGAAGTCCTTAAATACAACCGTACAGATGCAGAAACCGGTGTTGCGGGGAGGATAGCCCCGATGGGGGCATGTTGTGGTTTCATGTCGACGTTGCTACAAAGCGGTAGCCCCGATGGGGCATATCATTTTATTAACACCATTTCATTCCGACTACCACGGGCTGCCAAGTCAATTATGATATTCAACTCTTTCAGGGTTGGTCCGTGAACATACATACAATCCCCGTGCTGCGCACGGGGCTATTGATATTTAAGCCTTTCAGGCTTGTGTGAAAAGGCTATGATGTTTTTCGTAAGAATGAAAATCATCGTCTGCATTGAAAACCATGCCAAATTGTGTTAATTTTTTCGACGAACTTTTAAGGGACTGATTGTCAGGAATAAAAAGTCCGGTTGATAATGTTTAATTAATACGGAAACAGAAGCAACAAAACGTTTGGCAACAGGTAATGTCGTTTTAACAGTCTGCTAATATCCTCATTTGAATTTTACTGTTCACCAAAAACATTTTTTTTTATGAAACAAACAAACACATTGGTTGCCCAAGGGCTTCCGCTGACATGCAATGAACATGTCAGTCTGTTGAAAACAAGAAGGACGGGAGGAGCTTTCCAGTCCTCCTCAAAATGGATGCTGCTTTGCGGCATCTTCGTTCTTTCGCTGTTCATCGCCGGCAGCGCAAGCGCAGTACCACTGACAACAACGGCGTTTAGCTGTACCCGCACGACCACTGCCACATCATCGTGCGTTGCGGGTTTCTTTGCAAGCGGCTGGTCGACATCCGGCACAGACTACTGGTCGTATACGGTGACCACCACCGGCTATACGAGCCTCACAATGCAGGTTGCATCAAGTTCATCGGCAACGGGGCCGCACAACGCCAGTGTGTACTACAACATCGGCGGTAGCGACGTGCCGATCACGACTTACACCCTGACAGGTACAAGCTGCGGGTCATCAGGTGTTGTTCACCTGCCGTCGGCATGCGATAACCAACCCTCGGTGGTTATCAAAATTAAAATGAACGGTGCTACCAGTACTTCAGGCACTAACCGCGTGAACTCAGACGGGGCCTTTAACGGTCTTTCGATCGCAGACTGCGCAACTTATGGCACACCAGCAGCGGGCAGCTTAGCTTCCAGCGCGTCGACCGTATGCAGCGGAGCAAGTCCGGTGCTTACATTCACACCCGGATCTGCAGGATCCAACCTCACTTATGCATGGTCAGGACCCGGCGGAGCGATACCGGCGGCCACCGACCTTACGTACTCTCCTACCCTTACCTCTACTGTAACTGCTGCTGAAACATTCACTGTGATCGCTACATGCCCGACGAACGGACTGAGCTCAGCAGGTGCGACAACCACAGTGACCGTAAATCCGATACCTGACCCCGGAACGATCTCTCCAAGCACAGCGACAATTGCAACAGGCGGCGCTACACAAACTTTTGTGGACGGCACGGGCACAGGTACGTGGAGCAGCGGCAGCTCGGCAATAGCTACAGTCGGCAGCACGGGCATTGCTACATCTACCAGCATACCCGGCACAACAACTGTAAGGTATACTGTAAGCGCCCTCGGCTGCTTTGCCTCTACAACTGCCACACTGACCACTCATGGCACACTGGCAACATACAATGGCAACAGCGGCACCAGCACGAGTGTAACTGCTGAAGCTGCGAATGAAACAGCCGGCGCACTGACTGCTTTCAATTTCGGATCGACAACTACATGCGCCAGCGGCGGCCTGAGCGGTATCACTGTGAGCACAGTGAACCCAACCTACGCAGCGGCAACCGGCCCTCATGTGTATTTCCTTTTAACACCTAATTCCGGCTATCACCTGAATGTCACCGGTATAATGGCGTCGACCAGAGAATCGGGAACGGGACCAACAAAAGCAAGACTGGCTTACAGCCTTGACGGCGGAACAAACTGGACAGACAATGGCGACCAAAGCCAAGCGACAACAGGCAGCTGCGGTGATAACACAAATCCTATGAACTGGGCCAGCTTCTCGCCTGTATCTGCAGACGACATAAACGGCATCCTCGTTGCGGTATATCCATATGCACCGGGTGCAAGCAGCGGTACATTCCAGGTGCAGAGCATCGTTGTTAACGGAACTGTAGCCGCTGTGGGCACTTGTACGACAACTCCTACACCCGGCGCAATATCACCAAGCGCAACAACAATATGCGGCGGCACTTCTGCCACGCTGACACTGAGCGGCGGATCTTCATTTACCGACCAGACCTACCAGTGGTATGATGGCGGCGGCCTGATCATGGGCGCAACAAACGCCACTTATATGACTGCGGTAGTATCTCCGACAACAACCGTTACCCAGACTTATACAGTAGTAAGCACATGCCCCGTATTCGGAAGCGCCTCTTCGGCACCGGCAACTGTAACTGTAAACCCAATACCTGACGCAGGTATGATCAGCGGCGGTTCGTCTGTCATCAACACCGGTACGACACTGGCATTAACCGATGGCACGGGCAGCGGCGTATGGAGCAGCAGCAATACAACGGTAGCTATCGTTGGCTCTACTGGAGTTGTAACCGGGCTTGCGCCAGGAGCATCGACCATATCCTACACTGTAACCTCGCTAGGATGCACAGGTGTGGCAACTTACAATGTAACAGACGTTACACCAGGTAATCTTGCGAC
>CAYNGS010000146.1:0-6973 GCA_964396625.1 uncultured Flavipsychrobacter sp. | reverse complement strand
TGTACTGGCAAAACCGCACACCGGATAAAGCATACTGGCAGCAGGATGTGGCATACAAGATATACGGCATCATGCATGAGGAAGACAATATGATAGATGGCGCTGAGGAGCTGACCTACTGGAACAACTCGCCGGATACGCTCTACTATGTTTATTTTCACCTGTACCAAAATGCTTTTGTAAAGGGATCGCATCTGCATGATCTTGAGATCGCAAACAAAGTGCCGCCACACCTCGGGAAAAAAGAAGAAGCAGGCCTGGGGATAACCGCTGACAAAATACAAGTGGACGGGCAAACTGTAAAAACCGAGCTGGACAATACAATACTGAAAGTATTTCTGCCATCGCCATTATACCCCAAGAGTAAGGTGGTGATAAAAATGAACTTCAGCACCTACTATGATAAGGGGATGACCCGCAGGCGTATGCAAATGTATCCGGCATGGGGCTTTATGCACTACAACGGCTGCCAGTGGTTTCCGAAGATGTGTGTATATGACCGCATGCAC
This sequence comes from uncultured Flavipsychrobacter sp., assembly GCA_964396625.1. Lineage (GTDB taxonomy): Bacteria > Bacteroidota > Bacteroidia > Chitinophagales > Chitinophagaceae > Nemorincola. The sequence continues at coordinate 6,464 of CAYNGS010000146.1, read as the reverse complement.
GGCTGGGACACTTACCAACACCTGAACAGAGAATTTTACGGCGACTTTGGATTGTATGATGTTACACTTGATTTTCCATCGAACTACATACTGGAGGCTACAGGTGTGTTGCAGAACCGTGAGGAGGTGCTGCCGGACACCCTGCGCGATAAACTGGACATTAAGAACTTCGCTAATAAAAAATGGAATGAACCGCCGTCTACCATAATTCCGTATGTAAAGGGCAAGCGCAAACACTGGCACTTTGTAGGTAATAACGTGCATGATTTTGCGTTCACGGCCGATCCTTCTTTCCGAATAGGGACTGCTTACTGGCATGGAATAGAGTGCGTAGCCATAGTACAGGAGCCCCATGCATCTGGCTGGCAAAATGCACCGGATTACATTACCAAGATCATAAAAACCTTCTCGGAAGACATAGGCATGTATTGCTATCCGAAGATAGTTGCAGCAGATGCGCAGGACGGCATGGAATACCCCATGATAACCCTTGATGGTGGCTCTGAACCGGGCTACCGCGGGCTGTTTACACACGAGATAGGACACAACTGGTTTTACGGGCAGGTGGGCAGCAATGAAACATATAGAGCGGCAATGGATGAAGGGTTCACGCAATTTCTTACGGCATGGGGCCTGAGAAAAATAGATGGCGAAAACCAGGTGACCGGCGCACCAAAATCGGCATACAGGCGATACTTCACTGAGCCGGTAAACGTGCTGGACAGAAATGTGCTGAGCCGGTATACTTACGAAGCCCTGAGGCAGGACGAGCTGCCACTGAACACGCACTCAGACGATTTTCACAGTGCGCTGGGACAGGGAGGCGGGTATGGAACGGTCTATTTCAAGACAGCATCAATGCTGTACAACCTTCAGTACGTGCTGGGCGATTCCCTCTTCGAGGCGACACTGCACCATTATTTTGAGCAGTGGAAATTCGCGCATCCATATTTCGAGGACTTCCGGGCATCGGTGATACAATTCACACATGTGGACCTGTCCTGGTTTTTTGATGAGTGGTTTGAGACCACAAAAACGCTGGATTATAGTGTCGGCGGCATTCATAAGATCCGTGGCACAGACAGTTTTGCGATAAAATTCCGGAGAGGTGGTGAGATGCAGATGCCTGTGGATTTTACCGTTACGTCGAAAGACGGCACGAAGCAAAATTTCTACATCCCGAATACATGGTTTGAGAAACAGACAAACGCAACCACACTGCCGAGATGGTATGGCTGGGGAAAAATGGATCCGACCTATATTGCGCATGTGGCAGCCCCGTCGGGAATACGCAGTGTGCAGATAGATACGACATACCGCCTTGCTGACAGGGACATGGTGGACAATTATAAGACGAGGGGCCTGTGCATGAGCCCGCTTGCCATAAAAACAAAACTGGACGGCGGACTGGCCCCGCAACTGGACCGCAGACAATACCGGCTGGACGTGCGGCCCGACGTATGGTGGAACCCGATAGACGGGATCAAGGCCGGGGCGCATTTTGAAGGCGACTACCTGTTTACCTTGTACCGCATAGATGCAACAGTATGGTGGAATACACATGGGCTGCAGGAAAACAGCTACAAATCGACCAACGGAGCGGGGACTTATCAATTTTACGACCCTATCAACTATTCGTTCAATTATACATCACCCATAACACGCAACATGCCTAAGCTGGAACTGAACATAAACAGCCGGTACCTGGACGGGCTCTGGTATCACAAGGGCCGACTGAACTGGATGATAAATGACAAAAACTCGCTGCTGTTTTATGCGCAAACCATGTGGCGCCCGGCAAAGAATAATATAGACTACTACGCCTACCAATACCTGATATCGGGCGGCGACTGGAGCAGCACACAAGATGAGATCAATACCTCGCTGAATATGGCATGGGGCCACCACTACAATTATGTACACGGTGTGGGCAGCTATACCTTCAGCCTACGTGCGCCATGGCTTACAAACGCTTTCAACTATTCTTATGCGCAACTGGAGTCGGTGAACTATAATTACTATGGCAGGCTGGAGATACGGACGAGGATATTCGGGCGGTACGGGCTGGGCAACAAAATACCATATGAGAGCGCCCTGTATATGGCCGGAGCGAGCCCTGAGGAAGAGATGGAAAATAAATACACCCGCAGTATAGGATTTATTCCTACCGACTGGCAGGATGTATCGAGGTACGATGTGAATCATTTTCAAGAAGGCGGCGGGCTAAACCTGCGCGGTTATGCGGGATACTTTGCGCCGGATGAGCGTAGCGGCACTGAGCTGGAAGGGTATAAAGGAAGGAGCGGCGCTGCCGCCAATGTGGAAATAGGGCTTGAAAACTATATGCCCTGGCATCCGCGCCTGACCCGCAAATGGCTGCACGTGAACGTCTACGCATTCGGCGATGCGGGAGTAATGGAACTCAATAACTACTCACTGCCCAACTTTAACAATATCACACCGAATGCGACTTACTGGAGTAATGTACATGTGGATGCTGGAGCAGGTTTTGCATTCACGATAAAGAGCTGGCCGATGTTTGAAAAAGCAAAACCCCTGACCATTCGCCTCGACTTGCCGATATTCCTTAATCGTCCGCCTTATAGCAATGTTCAGTATGCTACGGTGAGGTATGTTGTTGGTGTGAACCGGGCGTTTTAAAGATAACATTCGTGTTTGGAGCCCATCACATAACGTCCGCATATCACAATAAATCTGTAAATTCGTGTAAAGAAAAGCAATATGAAAGAAGTCATATTTTTAGTGGAGGAGAGTCCTGATGGCGGCTATACGGCCAGGGGGATGGGCGTTTCAATCTATACAGAGGCAGAAACTTTGGAAGAGCTGAAAGACATGGTTAAAGACGCGGTACACTGCCATTATGACGACACTGCAGACAGGCCAGCTTTAATTCGGTTGCATGTAGTAAAGGATGAAGTGTTTGCAGCATGAGGATTCCAAGGGACATCACTGGTAGTCAATTGGCCCAAAAACTAAAATCACTCGGGTATCAGAAAACCAGGCAAACAGGTAGCCATATCAGATTGACAACCCAGGAAAAGGGAGAGCATCACCTTACCATACCCGATCACAACCCGATAAAAATCGGTACGTTGGCATTTATCTTATCAGACATTGCATCACATTTTGATATCAGCAAAGAGGAACTGATCAAACAGATATTTTAAAGGGTCGGATGCCCAATTTTGACGCCAAAACGATTAATACCCTCTGCCGTCCTGCTTTTCCATATACTTCATAAATGCCCGGTTTGCAACGCGATTGCCGCCGGGTGTGGGGTAGTTGCCGGTAAAATACCAATCGCCCTGGTTGTGGGGGCAGGCGTCATGCAGGCCCTCAATAGATTGGTAGATAACATCTACTTCTGCAGTTACCTCTTCGTGGCGCAGCATGCGAGCTATTTTCCTGCTCACTTCCTCGACAGTAAACGGCTGGTAAACACCTTTTACGAAATTATGTTCATGTAAGGTACCATTGGCTTCTGACGCTTTGCATTGGGTGTATATTTCCTGCAGCTTGTGCTCCTGGCCGGTATCGGCAAGCAGACCGACAGCAGCCTGGAAGGCGATAAAATCGCCCATGCGGCTCATATCAATACCATAGCAATCGGGATAACGGATCTGGGGCGCCGATGACACAACGATGATGCGTTTGGGGCCGAGACGGTTGAGCATCTTGATAATACTTTCGCGCAGGGTAGTGCCCCGCACTATAGAATCGTCAATAACAACGAGGGTGTCCACTCCCCGCTCGACTGTGCCATAAGTTATATCATAAACGTGCTGCACCATTTCGTTGCGCGAAGCATCTTCAGTGATGAATGTGCGTAACTTGACGTCCTTAATGGCGATCTTTTCGATGCGCACCCTGCGGCTTATAAGCTCGTTCAGTTCGTCCGGCGACATATCGGGCCGGGCAAGGATACGTTGCAGCTTTATGTCCTTCAGGTAATCTTCCAGACCTTTTATCAATCCATAAAAGGCTATTTCAGCGGTGTTGGGAATAAAAGACACGATGGTGTGCCTGAGATGGTTATCGAGCGCTTTGAGTACGGTGCCGGCAAGATTGCGGCCAAGCTGCATACGCTCACGATAAATATCGGGATCGCTGCCGCGGGAAAAATAGATGCGCTCAAAACTGCAGGCAGTGAGTTTTTTTGCGGGCAGTATTTCGACGTTTTTGAATTCGCCGGTACCGGAAACTATAATGGCATGCCCGGGTTCAAGTTTACGAACCTCAGGCTGAGTGACGTTAAAAGCGGTCATGATGGCCGCGCGCTCAGAAGCGGCAACGACCACTTCGTCGTCGGCATAATAATAACAAGGACGAATACCGTTGGCATCGCGCATCACAAAGCTGTCTCCATTGCCTATGAGCCCACAGAACACGAAGCCGCCATCAAAATGTGTGGTCGCCTGTTTCAGAATACCTTCTATGTTGAGCGCTGACGGGTTAGAGTCATCTGCCAAACACAGATAGTAATGGATCGTCTCGATCATCGCACCCAGGTCACTCTCCCTCAGTGTACCGTTGGGATGCTGGTCAAGCATGTCGAACAGCTCGTCTGTATTTACAAGATTGAAGTTGCCCGCCATGGTAAGATTGCGGGTTGGGTTAATATGCGGCTTCAGGAACGGGTGACAAAACTCTACGTTGTTCTTACCCTGTGTACCGTAGCGCAAGTGACCCAGCATGACCTCACCTATAAAGCGCATATAGCCTTTCATCAGCCCCGGGTGCTGGAGGATCTCGGGGTACATTTTTTCCATTTCGCTTACTTCCGTGTTGATGTTCTGGAAGATCTGCGATATTGCCTGGCTGCCGCTTACACGCAGGCGATGCATAAACTGGTGCCCCGGTTCGATATTGAGCTTAACTGTGGCAATACCCGCTCCATCCTGGCCGCGGTTATGCTGTTTTTCCATCAGCAGGTATAACTTGTTGAGCCCGTAGAAAGCGGTGCCATATTTGCGGTGATAATAAGAAAGTGGTTTCAGCAGGCGTATATATGCCAAACCACATTCGTGCCTTATAGCGTCAGACATGAGGGTGCAAAGATATGTTGATTGAATGACAAGTTAAGCAGTCAGCAAGAAGTAGAGAAAGGACAGCCATGCCGACATGTTTTTTCACAAATCATTGGGAAAGAATGTTGTCGATCCCGCTTTTTTCCTTGTTTTTATTGAACTGAATATTAAAAGTGGTGCTAATGAATAAGAAGAGGCCTATAAGCAATATACATGCGGCGGAAAACCGCTGCAGATAAATTATTCTGCGTATGGTAAGCAGCCTTTTGATACGGTCGGCAAGAAATACTTTCAGAAAATCTATTCCGAGAATGAGTACGAGACACGTGCCAAATAGAACAACACGATAGATGCCAGGGGTGTTGGCAGTAAGTGTTACGGCACCGAGCCAGGAGATCAGCACGCCGGGGTTGAGTGTGTTAATCAGGAAACCACCCACCCATATCTTCAGGTATTGCCCGCCCGAAACCGGCAATGGCGCCGCGGATGGACGCCTTGGCTTCTGCTTCCTGATCAGGCTGGCCAGGCCGATAGCCATTAGTGCGATGGCGCCGCCAAAGGCGATGTGCTTTTCGTACGGTTTCAAGTATTCGAGCCATGATGCAGCTAAATTTGCCAACGTTACATAGAGGATATCGCTGACCGAAACACCTAACACAAACGCCAGCCCCGCTTTATAGCTGTAATCGAGGCTGTATTTTATTACGGCAAAAAGCGTGGGACCTACCGATATGGCCATGAACAGACCGACCAATATCCCCTTAACTATTGCATCAATAATATGTATCTGCATAGGTGAAACTGAACAGCCAAAACCGGCTGTGTACTATTCGGAATGTTTGTAAGTGAAAATTTTGTTAATATACCCTTCCATAAACATGCGCAAGCAAATGTAATAAACCCATGCCAGTATAGGCGATCTGCGCCAGCCCTAAATGTGATCTGTATTAAGCAATCCGATAGAAAGATTATCCGTTGACCAAAAGCACTTATTAAGTAATTAACGATTTCAACGGACAAACAATTAACCTATTCTCCTATCTTTGCAACCCCAAATATTTTTTTACTGAAAATAACCTGAAAAATAATATGCAATTACCCGGACAAACCAATTTTTATAAAGGCAAAGTACGCGATGTATATAACATTGATGATAAATTTTTAGTGATGATAGTGAGCGACCGCATTTCCGCATTTGATGTAGTATTGCCAAAAGCCATTCCTTACAAAGGGCAGGTGTTGAATCAAATTGCATCTAAATTTTTAAAAGCTACGGAAGACATCGTTCCTAACTGGGTGATTGCTTCGCCTGATCCTGTGGTAACTGTGGGGCATGTATGCGAAACTTTTAAAGTTGAAATGGTGATTCGTGCTTATTTATCGGGGCACGCATGGAGAGAATACAAATCGGGCAAG
>CAYNGS010000145.1:0-6976 GCA_964396625.1 uncultured Flavipsychrobacter sp. | reverse complement strand
CGCCAGCATCATCACCGTCTCGGCCACCCCGGCCGGATCGAGCCCGAACAGCCGGTATTCGAAAAACCAGGTGAGCGTGGTGAGCGGATGGTAGTTTGCAGCGTAAAAAGAGGTGAAAATGGCCCAAACTCCGCGTGGGCTGAAATCTTTGAGAAACGGATTATTTAAAATATAAAAATCATCATCGAAAACGGTAAAGTTGTTCTGCAGGGAGCGCCAGTACAGCAGCCCGGTCAAGACCACTATGGCGAAAGGTGTCCATTTTGGCAGGCCGGGGGCATGCCCTTTTGCGGGTGGGGCCTTCGGCTCAACCTGCAGGGGGTGACTAATAGCGGATTTTTTACTTTTTGCGGACATACGTTCTTCCGATGCGAAATAATTGAGGTGGTTAAATTAGGGATTTTGTTTGATGAAGAGGTGAAAGGTGCCCGGCATATCACATTTTGCGTAAAAAAATAATCGGCAAGGAATGTGATCATGAATCTCTGAAAACCAGCCACTGTAAGCTATATTATGATTATCTGCATTATCACATCATTATCCCATCATTATCACATTCCGGAGCCCAAAACCCCTGAAGGGGCTTTCCCTTATTGCGTATACAACATCATATGGTGTGAGGAGTAAATAATATGGCAAAAGCCATGCCGAAAAACTGTCGTCTTACTCACAATCTGTGCGGCTGTCTCTGTGGAAACATTGATGGGTAAGGGCTTTATGATGGTTCGAAAATTGTGGAAGAATAATTGAGGGCTTATGATAGATAAAGTACTAATTGGTTGAATAGTACCTGGGAGTTGCACTGCGCGAGGTTATTTGTGAGGAACACCAACAACGGCGAAAAACGCTTTTTTTTGTCCCGTCGGGTTTCCTTTTCGCGGAAGGTCCGGCGGATGATGAATGAAAAAATCACGGTACAATTCGGGCTTTGCCAGTATTTCGGTGTTCAACTCCTTCAGGGTTGGCTTGAATGCTAATTTTATCCATGGGTTTCACCCACTGCTATTGATATTTCAGCCTTTCAGGCTATTGTGGAATAATTTATACTATCTATCTTCATATGAAAATTTGAAGCCTGCCTAAAAATTATGAATTTGCAGGAATTACTATTACTTTTGCCCCGGAAATTTTCACACTTCATGGACAGCCAAAACAATAATCGCGAGATAGAAATCGATAACCCACACGATATCGAGCATGACAAACCTACCAAGTCGCGCTTTTTATTCTTATTGAGTTTTTTCGGCTTTTTCATATTCGCATGGTCGGGTTGTTACAACCTATGGGAACATAAGTACCAGAAAAACGACAATATAACCGTACCGGATAATACCCTTTACGAACCTAAGTATAAATAACCGGTTGCCCTTTTCCCCGTTATGATCGTATGCCATGAGGATACTGCCGTTGTAATATTAAGCTACAATGGCACTAAATGGCACGAGTTGTTTTTGCCCAAAATAATTGAAGAAGCACATACCGGCTATGAGGTGATCGTAGCCGACAATGCATCGACCGACGATACCCTCCAATACGTACAAACGAATTTCCCCTCTGTAAAGACCCTGCAGATAGCCGTGAACCGCGGCTTTGCCAATGGCTACTATGAGGCCCTGAAGCAGGTGCAGGCCAAGTACTACATACTGCTGAGCGCCGATTTTGAAGTGACCGAGGGCTGGTTCCCTCCGCTGCATACAGCTATGGAACGCGATGAAATGCTGGCCGCCTGCCAGCCCAAGATACGGTACTGGCGCGATCGCGAATGTTTTGAATATGCAGGCGCAGGCGGTGGCTTTATGGACAAGTATGGCTACCTGTTTTGCAGGGGCCGCATTTTTTTTGATATCGAGAAGGACAACAGCCAGTACGAGGATAATATAGAGGTCTTCTGGGCCTCGGGCGGCTGCCTGGTTGTGCGTGCGGACCTTTACCACAAAGTGGGCGGCCTGGACCACGATTTTTATGCCCATATGGAAGAGGTAGACCTGTGCTGGCGGCTAAAAAATGCGGGCTATAAGATCGGGTACGTAGCTAAATCGCTGGTATACCATGTAGGTGGCAGCGTGATCAGCTATGGCAGTCCGCAAAAACTATATTACAACTTCAGGAACAACCTGATATTGCTGATAAAAAATGAAAAAGGCGCCAAGCTGCTGTGGCTGTTTCCGCTGCGGTTTGTGCTGGATGGTGTGGCGGGCATAAGGTTGCTGCTTACGGGCAATGCGCGGCAAACATTCACGATCGTAAAGGCACACTTTCATTTTTACCGCGACCTGGGCAAGTGGCTGGGGCGCAGGCGTGAGAATAAAAAGCTCATTGTGAGCCGCAACGAGCAGGGCATATACCGCCGCAGTATTGTGTGGGACTACTTTGTGCTGCGCCGCAAAAAATTTACCGACCTGGCCTGGGCGCCTAAAAAATTGTCTGACCGGTAACCATCCTGATCCCGCTGTCTACTTGATTAATTCAAGACCGGTTTATGTTTTTGTCTTTCTTATCTTTGTCAACAGTGACTTTTTAACCGTTTAGCTCATTAACCTTTTATCGAACCAATATGGCATTATTTTCACAACTCGGCAATTATAAAAACTTTGGCCTGTTCGTTACGCGCGTGGGTATCGGGATCATGATGTTCATACACGGTCTGCCAAAGCTCACCGGCGGCCCCGATAAATGGGAAAGCCTGGGGCACAGCATGAGCCACCTGCATATCACTTTCTTTCCGGTGTTCTGGGGATTTATGAGCGCCATTACAGAGACCATCGGTGGTCTGTTCTGTGTGTTGGGGCTGTGGTTCAGGCTGGTATCGGTGCTTATGGTCATCAACTTCATAGTGGCCATACTGGTGCTGATGGACGGCGGCAAAAGTGTAATGGGCGCATCAGAAGCTATAGAACTGTGCCTGATTTTCTTCGGCTTTATATTCCTTGGCGCCGGTACCTATTCGGTTGATAAAAGTTAGCGTAGCCTTTAGTGGTCGTATTTCAATACGATGGGGGCTGACGATGAGACCTGGCCATTACATTTCACCTGTATATCGCGGATGGAAACCGTTACACCCGGTATATCCCAATCTACAATCGCCTCCTTTATTTCAGAAGTGAGCTTTGGCCCTGTAACCGTAACCGGCCCGAAGTTCTTGCCGCCGGCAGACATGGAAAAAGAGTATCCGGCCACGCTGCAGTCAACCTGCTGGGCTATGAGCCTGGGATCGAGCAGTATGAGTTCGCGTGTGGTATTGGTAGTATTTATACGTCCGAGCATTACATTAGCGCCGGTGTTTTCATTTACCAGTTGAGCTGTAGGCCGTCCCTGTTTTTTCTGTGCAAATGTTGCAGATGACAGTAGTGCCAGGGTTATCGTCAGAAGTAAGTTTAATCGTTTCATAGAGCAAAATTTACAGTTAAAACTACTAAGGATATTTGATATATCAAATGATATTAAAAAATATCGCAACTTTTTGGCATCAAAATAAATTCCGGCCCGTATCTGGTTCATTTACCTGCCGCAAGCCTCATTCGCCTTATGTACAGTACCCATGCCAGCAATATCAAAACCTCACCTGCCGAGAATATAAGCCAGTCGAAATTCTTAGGCACATAGTTTGCAAGGTCTGTGAACAGTGAGCCCCCTTTGCGGATGTTGGTATAGAGTATATCGCCATTCTGCTGCATATAATCTTTGGTAAATGCGATGATGACCACAAGGCTGCCGCACAAAAGCAACAAAGCTTCGCGCATTTTTATGGTTACATCAACTCCCCGGCCCGAATAAAACACCACCGATAACCCATACAATATCATGGTCATAGCAATGATGACCGGTGTAATGACCGGACCGACCCACGGCACAGGGATGAGGAACAGGATATCCCAAGTAAGAAAACTTTGCGGCCAGCCGATGAAGATATAGAGGAAGATGTAGTAAAAGATATCCCAGACCGCGAAGGCCAGGGTGAACCAGGCAAACTTTTCGGCGCGGTTAGTGCCGGCAAGTATGCCCACCGCCAGCAGCATAACGATGGTAGCGGCTTCGCGCCATACCTCCACCACCGATATGTCGTTGGGCATGGGGGTTAGCGGGAATGCAAAGCCATGTGTATAATACAGCTTGCGCAGATAGATGACGACAGCCGATTCCAGGAAGCCCATGGCAATGCTGAAGAATGTGATCCAGAGCAGCTTATTCTTTATCGTTTTCATGTTGTGCCTGTTTTTCTTTTAACATTCACACTTGTTAATAAACCTGAAAAGCCGTTATGCTGGCTTGGTTTTTTCAGGGCATGAGACAGGAATAGGTTTATTCATCCTTAAAATTAGCGATTATTATGAAACGGTCTTTTTTGTTATCAACGGCAGTAGTGTTTGGTTTATTATTCACCGCCTGCAAAAAGAACAGTGACAGCAATCCGTCTGTTACACAGCCGGGCGTCAGCTACCAGCTTGTAGCATCAAATACCAGCTATGCCATGGCGAAAACAGCGGCATCGGCCGATATTGTATGGACAACAGCTATGGCAAATCCGGATGTTGTAAAATTTGATGCCACACAGGGCAATGTGCAGATCGAGTACAGATCGACCAATAATGCACAGATAGACCTGCTGTCGCCTGTGGCGCTGACCTTTGGCGCATTTACATTGCCGTCGGGCACCTACGATAATATTTCCCTGAAAATTGACCTGGACAGAAATGGCTCTGTGCCGACGCTGCAGCTTAACGGGCAGTTCACTACGGCCACAGTGTCGCTGCCCGTCTCGGTGCAGGTATTAGAATCGGTAGAGCTGCAGACCGAACAGCACAACGTAACGATCACCAACGACAGCGCCTACCTCGCGGTTACTACCATTGATCTGCCAACCATCACATCGGGCATCACCACTGCTATGCTGCTGGATGCACAACTGACTGCGGGAACAATTGTTATCTCGTCAGATTCAAATCATGACCTGTACAAACTTATTGTTGACAACCTGAGGAACAAACACCACTACTGTGAGTTTGAGGGCCATCGTCATTAAAGAAAAGTGGTTTTGGAAGTCGAACGCCGGCAATTGCCGGCGTTATTTTTTATGCAAAGTATTTGAAAATGTGCCGTCAAATTACTCCCCGCCGGCTATAGCCACCACCCAAATCTTATCGGCGTCCTTTTTGCGGATGCTGAGATAATAGCCGGCAATGCTTATGGCCATCGGGTCGCCCATGGGGGCTATCATCTCCACCCATATCGGCTCACCGGGAATGCAACCCATTTCCATCAAAGTAAGCTGAAAATCGCTTTCTTCGTGATTCTTTATAACTGCCTTCGTGCCCTTGGGCAAATGGGAAAGGCGCACTGCTTTTTCTTCACTCACTTTCATCGGTGCAAAGGTAGGATAATTAGATGATTAGCTGATGTGCTTATGTGCTGATTAGCTGATGTCCGGGACGAGTGGGGTACGTTGATTAGCTCATGTGCTTATGTGCTGATTAGCTGATGTCCGGGACGAGTGGGGTACGTTGATTAGCTGATGTGCTTATATGCTGATTAGCTGATGTCTGGAGCGAGTGGGGTAACTTGATTAGCTGATGTGCTGATTAGCTGATGTCCCGGTTTGGTCTATTGTTTGGGTAAAAGATTAATTTTGGGAGATGAAGGATATTGAAAACCGGGCAGATATTGAATTGCTGATCAATTCGTTTTATGATAAGGTAAGGGGGGACGATAGGATCGGTTTTATTTTCAACGATATAATAGGCAGCGACTGGAGCCACCACCTGCCGGTCATGTACCAGTTCTGGGATATGGTGCTTTTCAGCACACCTGGCTACGCTGGCAACCCAACGAGGAAACATGTGGACCTGGACAAACGCATCCCGCTGGCACAGGAACACTTCGACAGGTGGCTGCAATTGTGGAACGGCACAACCGACGAATTGTTTGAGGGAGAGAATGCCGCCCAGGCCAAGAACAGGGCCATGCTCATGGCGAACCTCATACATATAAAAATTGAGGCATCGCGCGATGGCAAGCTTATACAATAGACACAGAAACCCAACCGCCAAGAGCGATACGGCATTACAGCAATGAACACATTTACCATATCCGGACAACTGATCGATCTTTTTCAGCGGCGCACCTACCCGGCGGCGGTTGTGATCACCGATGGCATCATCACATCGGTAACCGAAACACCCACAGCACCGGAGCAATACATACTGCCTGGATTTATTGATGCGCATATTCACATTGAAAGCTCTATGCTGGTGCCTACGGCCTTTGCGCAGGTGGCAGTAACGCACGGTACTGTAGCCACCGTATCTGATCCGCATGAAATAGCGAATGTGAATGGCCGCGAAGGCGTGCAGTACATGATAGACAACAGCAAATTGTCGCCATTCAAGTTTTTCTTCGGGGCGCCATCGTGCGTGCCCGCCACAGCTTTTGAAACAGCCGGATACACACTCGATGCACAGGCTGTCGAGGAGCTGCTGCACAACCCGGATATCTGGTATCTGTCGGAGATGATGAACTATCCGGGAGTACTGCATAAAGACCCGGAGGTACTGGCCAAGATCGCCGCCGCAAAACGCGCAGGCAAGCCCGTGGACGGACACGCACCGGGCCTCAGAGGCGCCGATGCTGCCAACTATGCGGCCGCCGGCATCACTACCGATCACGAATGCTTTACCCTCGGCGAGGCGCTCGACAAAGTTGCGGCAGGCATGCACATACTGATACGCGAAGGCAGCGCCGCGAAAAATTATGAGGCGCTGGCAGATCTGCTGAAGCTGCACCCGGACAAAGTAATGTTTTGCAGCGACGACAAACACCCTGACGAACTGGTACTGCACCACATAAACGGACTCGTGAAACGCTCCCTGCAAAAGGGGTATGATGTTTTTGATGTGCTGCGTGCAGCATGTGTGCACCCTGTGCTGCACTACGGGCTGCCGGTGGGCCTGCTCAGAAAAGGCGACCCGGCAGATCTTATTGT
>CAYNGS010000144.1:0-6980 GCA_964396625.1 uncultured Flavipsychrobacter sp. | reverse complement strand
GTTCTTTACAATCCCTTTCGTGCCAAGAAAGCGAATACGAAACTGCTCCAGGTCAGCGGCGTCCGATGGACTGAACGATGTTATTTCGTGCTCGTGAATGTGTATAAGTTCCTGTAAGGATGGCATAGTATGGCAAAGATATTGTGTTCGTTCAAAATTAAGCGAACCCTCAGCAAACGAGTTAAATTAATATTAAAATATATGTTTCCATGAAAATCCAACTTATTTTCGAAGAAGACTGTCTATTTTAACAAAGTATTGTTAACTTTAAGACTCGCTTATATATTTTTACACTTATAAATATCCTTTATGAAGCTATTTACCCGCTACACCTTATTAGTGTTCCTGTTGTCGCTTTCTGCATTTTCTGCAAAAGGGCTCACTGCAGGCTGCACGGCAAGTCCAAGTTCGGGTTGCTCACCGCTTGCAGTATCCTTTACCAACACTACCGCTCCGGCATCGGGTACTACATATGATTGGGACTTTGGGAATGGTACACCCGTAGTGCATCTCCTCAATCCCGGCACGACCTACAATACCCCCGGCACTTATACCGTAACATTAACAGCACACAATGGCGGCGTGACCAGTGTATTTACAATGACCATTACCGTTTACCCCCCGCCTACTGTTAGCTTTACCGCAGATGATACATCTGTGTGCCCCGGCACAGCAATAACTTTCACGAGTACCACTGTTGCAGGGGTGCCCGGCAGCCTCACATACACATGGAATTTTGGCGACGGCTCTTCCGGCCCCGGCCCCGGTGTTACCACGCATACATACAGCACACCCGGGTTTTATACAGTTACACTATTTGCTACAAACAGCGATGGTTGCCAGGGGTCACTTACACGTACCTCATACGTACATATTTTTACACCAGCCACGCCAAACTTCTCTGTGAACAGCGGTTATTTTTGCAAGACACCCGGTCACGCAATTTTTACCGATCTCACAACCGGCACAGGCCCTTTCACCTATCACTGGACCTTTGGAGACGGCAGCCCACCTTCGACGCTTTCGAATCCGACACATGATTATACCACGCCCGGAACCTATACTGTGACGCTTGTTGTGACGGACGCGAACGGTTGTACTGACAGCATCGTAAGGACGGGATTGATCACTGTCGGACACCTGGTGGCCGGCTTCACCTTGCCCACAAGTGTATGCGTTAACTCATCCGTTACCTTTACCAATACCAGTACCCCGCACTTAACCAGCAGTTGGACCTTTGGCGACGGAGGAACTTCTGCCGGCGAATCGCCGACTTACAGCTACTCTGCTCCGGGTACATACATAGTGACGCTCGTTGTCTATGATGGCGCTTGCTATGATACTATTTCGCACCCGATAACGATATTGCCCGGGCCGGTGGCAAGCTTCACTATTTCGCCGCTTCACCCCTGCCCGCCGCCGGTAACGCTGACTTTTACACCCACAGTACCTGCAGGAACGACAACCAGCTGGGTGTACGGAGATGGCACCTGGGGTACATCTACTTCGCATACATATGGCAACCGGGGTGTTGATACCATTATGCTTGTTTCGACAGATCCTACCAGCGGGTGCCGGGACACGGTGAAGGTACGCGACACATTGTACGACCTTGTGCTTACACTAACTGCATCGCCCGACGGTGGCTGCAAGCCGCTCAATGTTACTTTCGGTACCAATGTTATTACATATGAGCCCGACACGCTTTTACCCCATCCATACCCATTCCCGGTTACCTCATATTCCTGGAATTTCGGAGACGGCTCTCCAACCGGAAGCGGGGCAACACCCTCGCATACCTATACTGCTGTCGGGGTTTATAACGTCATTGCAACGATCACCACGTCCAACGGTTGCACAGCTATAGACTCCATAAAAGTATATGTCGGCAAGCCGCCCGTGGTTAGTTTTACCGCTGCGCCTACGCATGTATGTTACCGCGACAATCAGATCATTTTCACCGCAAGTATCATCTCCGGGCCGGTCAGCACATATACCTGGCAGTTCGGCGACTTCACCGGGGAAACAGATTCCACGGGTATTGTACTCCATCATTATGTCATTCCGGGTGTGTTCTCGGTGACGCTGACTGCTTTTTATAACGGATGTCCCAGCCTGCCCGTGGTAATGACCAACTATATTACTATCGATTCACCGGAGGCCGTCATCACTTCCACGGTGCATTGTACACCGGTCAACCAGGTTGATTTTATTGATGCATCCTATGGCGACGACTCCCATCTATGGATTTTTGGAGATGCAACTACCAGTACGGCTAAAAATCCGACGCATACTTATCCGAGCTCCATTCCTTATACCGTGGAGCTGACGACTTACAATGCCGCCAGCGGATGCCGAGACACCGCATACAAGCTTATCGACCTCACACGGCCAATACCGCATTTTTCGGCCCCGGATACGGTCTTTTGCCGCGACAGTCTCGCGGTCTTTACGGCCACCGTCACCGGTGGCGCAGCGTCCAGTTACCTATGGCATAGCCCCAGTGGGATAGGCGCCGATAGCACTTTGCCCATATTCATCGACACGTTCCACTATACTGGTATATTCCCGATACGGCTCGTGATCATAGACCAGAACGGATGTTTCGATACGCTGATAAAAAACAACTATATCCATGTGGCGAAGCCGGTGGCTCATTTCATAGCTTCGCCTACATCCGGTTGCTGGCCGTTGGCGGTCACGTTCACGGATAACAGTTCTGATATTCCCGGCACTACGTTCACCAGTTTCGCATGGTCTTTCGGAGACGGCGCAACTACGACGGTAGGTTCTCCCGTTACCGCTCATACCTTTACAAGCGCCGCGACCTTTGCGACGCAGGACATCGTCACCGACAACGTGGGGTGCAAGGATACGATCACTGAATCGCTGGTTACCGTTTACCGGCCACATGCTGCATTTTCAGCCAGCACCGTATTCCCCTGCACCGGCAGCAACGTCACTTTTACTAACGGCTCGGTAGGCATTACCGGTTCGTGGTGGTCATTTGGCGATGGCGATACATCGATCGTCACCTCGCCTACGCATTTTTACTCCACGCCGGGTGTTTACAATGTTACCCTTGTGGTCACCGATGCGCACGGATGCAAGGATACAGCGACCTATGAGAGTTACATACACGTTACAAAGCCGCATGCCGGCTTCACGATGGATGACTCCCTGTCTATCTGCCCGCCGCTGATGGTTCACTTCACCAATACCAGTACCGGCGCCATAAATTATGGCTGGTCATTGGGCGATGGCAGCATATCTACCGCGATCAATCCGAGTGATATGTATGTAACTACCGGACTGTACAACATAATGCTTGTAGCAACCAACATCTACGGGTGTAAAGACACAGCGATCGGGCATGCCCAGATATTTGGCTATGCGGGCGCCTTCAGCTATGGTCCGCTGAGCGGCTGCAGCCCGCTGCTGGTACGTTTCAACGCCACACTTGGCAATGTACCTACGATCATCTGGGACTTTGCGGATGGCAACACCAGCACCGTAACAGCGCTCGACACAATTTCTCATATTTACCTTGTTCCGGGCGCCTATGTTCCGAAACTCATTTTGAGCGACAACACCGGCTGCCAGTGTTCGAGCATCGGTGCAGATACCATCAAAGTGGATGGTGTGACACCCGGCTTCAAAACTTCTGTTCCAGCCTGTCTGGGTGTTCCGTTCAACTTCGTTGACACATCCAGCAGTTACTGGTCTACAATTACCAGCTGGAACTGGCTGTTCAATGGCACCACAAGTGGTATCAGCAATCCTTCATTTGTGCTCAACACAGTTGGTACTTACCCTGCCACTTTGCAGGTTATAGACGGCTGGGGCTGCGTTGGCACAGTAACAGAGGATGTATCTATTCATCCGCTGCCGGTGATCACTGCAAGTCCCGACACAACGATCTGCGTCAGCGATGCAGCCACGTTATACGGCTATGGCGGCGTGAGCTACACATGGGCGCCCCCCGGCACACTGAGCTGCACTGCATGTAACCCGACCAATGCGTCGCCGGTTGCGATCACTAACTATACCGTTACAGGAACAGACCAATATGGTTGTACGGGTACAGATACTACGAGTGTTTTTCTGAAAACAAAAACGGTTAGTGTGGCGTACGAAGACACCGAAATATGCCAGGGTGCTGTCGTTGAGCTGCGTGACTCCGGGGCAAATAAGTTTACCTGGATACCCGGTGGCGGACTGAGCGATATTCATATTGCAAACCCGCTTGCCTCTCCCAGCCAGACCACTAAATACATGATTATTGCGCAGTTGGCGAGCTGTATTCCCGATACGAACTATGTAACTATTATTGTGCATCCGTTGCCCACTGTAGACGCCGGCCCTGACCAAACGGTCATAGAAGGATCAGAAGCGCAGCTATTGGCGAAGGGAACACTTATCAGTACGTTCTTATGGACGCCGGCCAATACACTCAATTGCGATACCTGCCCTAATCCGGTAGCTACAATGTCTGTGGCCACCACCTACCAGGTCACGGTTTCCACAACATTTGGTTGCCAGGCGTCAGACTCAGTGAGGGTACACATCATCTGTGATAAAAGCCAGATATTTGTGCCGAATTCATTCACGCCAAATGGCGACGGCGAAAACGATATTTTCTACCCGAGAGGCCGCGGTGTGCGGGTCATAAAATCGTTCCGTATTTACAACCGCTGGGGGCAATTGTTGTTTGAGCGGGCCAATATTGACATCAACGATGCATCAAATGCGTGGGATGGCTCCTTCAATGGCGGCACTCCCCGCCCGGACGTATATGTGTGGATACTGGACGCCATCTGTGAAACAGGAGCGCCGATAAATCTAAAAGGTGACGTAACTATAATCAGGTAAATGAAGCTGTATGAGAACCCTAAGTCAAAGATCAAAAGTCAACTATTTAACGTTACTTGCCTTCCTGCTGCCATTACTTTCTTTTGGCCAGGCAGACATACACTTTTCGCAGTTTTACGAAACTTCTATCCTCCGAAACCCCGCACTGACCGGGGTTTTTGGAGATGATTATAAACTGGGGGCCTACTACCGGAACCAGTGGAGCAGCATCACCAATCCGTACAACACAGTGCTGGTAAGCGCAGAGTCGCATGTGCCGGTAAGCCCGGTGACCGACGACTTTTTCAGTTTCGGTATTCTCTGTTATTCAGATAAGGCAGGCAGTATCAATCAGAAGATCAGTACTTTTTACCCTGCTATCAATTACAACAAGAGTTTGAACACCGACCACAACCGGTATCTCTCTGTTGGATTTACCGGCGGCTATATGCAATATAGTTTCGACCCAAGTAAAACTACATTCAACAACCAGTTTCAAAACGGAAAGTTTGATCCTGCCAACCCATCCCTTGAAAACCTGCCGAATGCAAAAATGAATCTTTGGGACCTTTGTGCAGGCATAAACTATAATACCAGCACGGGTGTTGATAACAGGTCTACATATGTGGTTGGTTTGTCGGTTTACCATTTTACCCAGCCCAAATTCTCTTATTACCAGAAAGCCGGTATAACCGAAAATATGCGCATTAATGTCAACGGGGCCTTAAGTACCAGTGTTACAGACCTGGTGTCTGTAATGCTGCAGACCAACTACGCAATGGAAGGGACTTACCGCGAACTCATGATGGGAGGTCTCGTGAGTTGGTCGGCCGCTACATCTGGCGTTCAGAATATTTTTGTTTTATCAGGCGGTCTTTTTTATCGCTATGGCGATGCCCTGATCCCTGTCGTAAAAGTTTCATACAAGAACCTCGCTATGGCTGTCAGCTATGATGTCAATTTATCGTCGCTCAAGGAAGCCAGTAATATGCAGGGCGGCTATGAGGTGACATTATTCTTCACCGGAAACTACAGCGACAAAGGCATCGCCAAGAAAACTGTTTGTCCTAAGTTCTGATTTCTTTCCAGATCGTCACCTGCACAGTTGGTGTTTACCTCTGTTTTGCCGCCAGTCACCGAAAACCATTCCCATACCGGTACTCTGCTGATGTAGCTTTGTGAGAAAATAATTCTTATGAAAAAATATTGGATGAAAAAAATACCCTTTGTCATAGCTATCGCTGCGCTGGGTATCGCCGCTTTCAGCGGATTAGTAATGTTATTATGGAATGGCATACTGCCTTCTGTATTGCACGTGGGCGCTATCACGTTCTGGCAGGCAACAGGCATCATTTTGCTCGCGAAGATATTGTTTGGTGGCAGAAAGGGCAAGGGTTATATGGCGGGCAGGTGCCGTGAGCGCATGTATATGAGAAGGATGGGCACTGCCAGTTGCGGTCATGCTTCCACTAGGGATGAAGCGCAATAAAATTGCACTTGCGCATAAATTAAATAACAAGTTGATCTGTGAAGAACGGACCAACTTGTTATTTCTTGAGTTTCTAAGTGAAGGCAATAAGGTATCTGAACCGGGTAACTATTATAGGGGCCAACCAATCGGGCAATAATCCATAATTAATATGGATGGCTAACCTTATAACAGTTCGCCAATAGTGAAGACAGTTATTTGGTGAAAAAGGTTGGGCGCTACGCTGATTTATTTCTGGTAGACGATACCAAAGTGCTTCCACGTTTTCGTACTTTCATACAAATGCTGCATCGGGTTGTCGGTCGATCCCCGTCCGGCGCCATGTCCGCCGCGGCCACCGCCACCCATTCCGCCACCCCCGCCGCGCATACTGCTGTTCATGCCGGTACCTGTGCCGGTACCACCTCCGCCACCGTCCGAACTTTTCGATTCCGGGTGTTTAAATCCCTTCACGGCAAAACAGACGCTGATGGGGCGCCCTGCGTCCGCTTCAGAAAGCGAATCCTTGTTATATAACGCCTTGAAAGGTATCACGGCCTCCCATACCAATTCTTTATACTCATCGATCTTTGCTATCACTTTTATACCGCAGGGGTTGGTTTGAGTGGTCATAAATCCACCGTTGCAGCCCTTAAATCCA
>CAYNGS010000143.1:0-6984 GCA_964396625.1 uncultured Flavipsychrobacter sp. | reverse complement strand
GGCGGTATCGTCGATGATGACGTAACTGTTTACGTCGTACAGCCGACCACCAACCCACACCTCGTCGGTATTTTTCTGATCGAATTCTTCGACAGGCACCTTTATGGTCTGCAGGCGGTCGGCGACCCGTATGTCCTGCCGGGCTTCGCTTTTGAACTGCAACTGCTCCATGCCGTAAAAGAAATACAGCAACGCGCTGACGCTCACAGACAGCATCAGAACAAATGTAAAAGCGAGTTGCAATGATCTATTCATTCTTCTAAGAACCGGGCCAAAGGTATATTTTTTTGTGCTACAATAAAATAGTGCAGCACCTGTAACTTAGTAAAACGACGAGGTGTCTACCCCAGCCCCACCTCCTGGTGCAGATCGGGTATCTCAATATCCCGGAAACCCTTTTTCAGCAGGCGCGCGCGGAACGCGATCTGCACCTCGTACTCGCCGTGCACGAGGAACAGTTTTGCCACCTGCCGCGGGTCCTGGCAGGCCAGCCATTGCGACATATCTTCATAATCGCCATGTGCGCTGAGGCTGTCTATAAGCCCAATCTCCGCCACCACGTCGTGGGGCTCGCCATATATGGTCACCTGCCGGGCGCCGGCTTTCAGCTTGCCGCCCAGCGAGTGCGGCTCGCAATAGCCTACCAGCAGTATGGTGTTATTTGCATTGTCTATATTATGCGCAATATGGTGCTTCACCCGGCCAGCCTCCGCCATACCCGATGCCGATATAATAACAGCAGGTTCCTTCAACGAGTTTAACCTGATGGACTCGTCGGCGGTCTCTGTATATATTAAGCCGGGAAATGCAAAAACATCCACGTCTTTTTTCATCACATCCTGCACCTCTTTGTTGAAACATTCGGGGTGGTGTTTTACTACCTCGGTGGCCTTGATAGACAGCGGGCTGTCGACATAGTAATTCAACGGCGGCAGGCGGCGTTCGGTGTCGAGCCTGTTGAGCAGGTACAATATCTCCTGTGTGCGCCCCACGCTGAATGCCGGGATAATGAGATTGCCGCGTTTCTTCAGGCAAGTATCGACAATGAAGTTCAGCAGGCGGTCTGTAGCGGGCGTCACAAGGTCGTGCAGCTTGTTTCCGTAGGTGGACTCCATGATGATAAAATCGGCCTGCGGAAAAACCTCGGGCGACTTAAGGATGAGGTCGTTGTACCGGCCGATATCGCCGCTGAAGGTGAGCCTGCGCTCCACGCCATTCTCCCTGATCTTCAGGTTCACCGCAGCGCTGCCTATTATGTGGCCGCAATCTGTGTAGAGCAGCTCAAGGTCTTCGTCTATCTTATAGGGCGTATCATACGGAACCGATTGAAACAAAGGAAAAACATTCTGCGCGTCCTCCTCCGTGTACAATGGCTCTAAGAGCGGTTTGCCCTGCTTTTCGTGCATTTTGTTTATGTGCAGCACATCGCTCTCCTGTATATGTGCCGAGTCGACCATCAGTATCTTTGCGAGTTCTTCGGTTTGCGGGGTACAGAAAATCTTGCCTTTATATCCGTCTTTCACCAGTTTGGGCAGCAGACCTACGTGATCAATATGCGCGTGTGAGATGATGACGTAGGTAAGGTCCCGCGGCTCAAAACCCCAGTGGGCGTTCAGCTCCAGCGTTTCCTTGCCGAGGCCCTGGAACATGCCGCAGTCGAGCAATACATTTTTACCGGGATTGATATGCAGCAGGTGTTTGGAACCGGTTACTGTTCGTGCTGCGCCATGAAAGGTTATCTTCATTTATTTGCCGGCTTGTTTGCGAAACCGGAGTGATAAAAGTATGATTTTTTGTGAAAGGGAGCCCCAAACCCCTGAAGGGGCTTTCCCCTGTGGCGTAGGGTTGCCGGACGGAGCCTCTGCTGTCATAGCTGATTTAAGTCTCCGCTAAGCTCAGACTTAAACCAAGGCGAATTATTGTTTTTTTTAATTTCCCTTTCGTTACCCATTCATTACCCTTATTTTGTCTGAATCGGGATTTTCAGGATTTTTGGGAAAGGCAGGATGCGCGAGTTTGAAATTACCCATTCATTACCCTTTGTTACTCACTTTTGTCTGAATCACGGATATACCGGCTTCAGGGATTTCACGGAATTATTGTTTTTTTAATTTCCCTTTTGTTACCCATTGTTACCCTTCTTTGTCTGAATCAGGATTTTCAGGATTTTTTGAGAAAGGCTGGATGCGCGAGTTTGAAATTACCCATTCATTACCCTTTGTTACTCACTTTTGTCTGAATCACGGATATACCGGCTTCAGGGATCGCACGGAATTATTGTTTTTTTTAATTTCCCTTTTGTTACCCATTGTTACCCTTTTTTTGTCTGAATCGGGATTTTCAGAATTTTTGGGAAAGACAGGATGCGCGAGTTTGAAATTACCCATTCGTTGTAAATGTTCACTTCTTTTTGTGGCTTGACTGCTGCCATAATGGTCCGGTACCTGTAGCGCAAATAATGTACCGGAAAACGGAGGGCTTATCAACAATTTGGGAAAGCGTTTTAAGAGGGCGGCAAGCCAGTTGTGATTTTTGGCGGATAAAAAAATGTGGAAAAATATTAGGAACCGGGCTATGCGCGGTATCGTTCTGTTTTTTTGACATGGGGGGCTCGTATATAGGTGGCAACTGAATGTAATAAAAAATATTGACCGGGCGAAGCCGTCCCCTAATAAAAGTTAAAATATAGGGCTTGCTGGTATAAAGGCGTTAAATAAACTATTTTTGTCGCTTACAGTTTTA
Source organism: uncultured Flavipsychrobacter sp. (assembly GCA_964396625.1). GTDB lineage: Bacteria > Bacteroidota > Bacteroidia > Chitinophagales > Chitinophagaceae > Nemorincola. Next base: position 4,242 of record CAYNGS010000143.1, on the reverse strand, counting down.
TATATTCAAATAGTATCATGAGTTTCGACAGGAGGAATAATATATCGTTGCCGGGCAAGTTAGCGTTTGTGATGACCTTATTGGTGTGTAGTTTTTCCTTGTCAGCACAGGAAAGTGCCGATAAAATAATAACCATCGTGGGCCGCAACCGCATCATTCTGCAGTCGGACCTGGAACTGGAGGCTATGCAGATGAGGCAACAAGACCCCAAGTTTGACGACTCAATGAAGTGCCTGCTGCTGCAACAAATGATACTGAGAAAGATGCTTGCCGAGCAGGCCGAAAGGGATAGCGTAATGGTGAACGACGAAGACGTGGAGGGCCAGTTGGAGAACAGGCTGCGCTACTTTATACAGCTATACGGATCGAAAGAAAAGCTGGAACAGATATCGGGTAAAACCATTTACCAGATAAAGGAAGAGAACCGCGACGCGATACGGGAGCAGATGGTGGCCGAAAAACTGCAGGGCACCATACTGGAAAATGTGAAAGCCACACCGGCTGAAGTGGAAGCCTTTTATAAAAAGATACCTACAGACAGCCTGCCATTCTTCCCCGCCACGGTGGAGGTGGGCCAGATAGTGATAGACCCGCCGGTGAGCAAGGAAATGAACGACTATGCCCATGATAAACTGGAGGGTATACGCAAGGATATAGTAGAAGGACGCAAGACGTTTGAAACGGCCGCGGGCCTGTATAGTGACGACCCGGGCAGCAGAGATAATGGGGGCAGGTATGACGGGGTAACCCGCACAGGACCGTGGGCGCCGGAATTTGTGGCAGCGGCCTTTAAGCTGCAGAACGGTGAAATATCGCCGATAGTGAAGACAAAATTCGGTTACCACATCATACAGATGGTGCAGAGAAAGGGCGATGAAGCGGATATACGCCACATACTGATAAAACCGGAAGTGACCTCGTCGGACTTTGCCAAGGCATTGGCGACACTGGACAGCATACACACGATACTGGCAGCCGGGAAGATGACCTTCCAGGAAGCGGTGGGAAAATTCTCGACCGATGAAGCAGCCAAGCGCACGGGGGGCATGATCGTAGACCCGACGACGGGCAATATGGAACTGGATATGACCAAGCTGGACCCTGCAATGGTGCTGATGCTGGACACCATGAAGCAGGGCGGCTACTCGGCACCGCACATCTTTGTTACGGATATGCACGATAAATCGTGCCGCATTGTGTTTCTGCGCAACCGGACATCGCCACACAAAGCAAACCTGCACGAGGACTACAACAGGATACAGGAAGTAGCGCTGGCACAGAAGAAGCAGCAGAAGATGCAAAACTGGCTGGTGGCCAAACTGCCCACCTACTATTTGTGGATAGCCCCTGAATACAAAGACTGCAGGGTGCTAAGAGAGCTGCGCACCAATACAGAAAAGGCCAAGTAAACTTTAGTTGCTCGAACGCGGACTGTCGGACTTAGCTTTTGCCTTGTCTTCTTCCATCACCTTTTTGGTCATAGGCCCATACTCGGCATAGAGTTTGTCGTACGATTGCTCTCCTTTTTTCAGGTCGTTGTTCAGCACATCCACACGGCCCAACTGCAGATTTGTGGGACGGCACTCCTGGTTGCATACCGAGCCGTAGAGCTCGGTGATGTATTCGCGCAGCTTCTTCTCATCGGCAAAAATGGATTTGTGCTTTGTGGCCAGCAGCGTGCTTCTCAGTTCCTCCAGCTTGTCATTATACTCCTTCAACTGTTTCTTTGTTTGCGGGCGTTTCACCGAGTCCATATTGTCCTTTATCATTTTTTGCTCGGTGTTTATCTTGTCTACCAGCGTAAATAGCTGCTCGTGCATGTGGTAAAGATTCATGGCCGCATCGTACTGCACTTTGCGGTCCTCTTCAGAGAACAGCTTGTTGCTGTTGTCGTGCACCATTACCAACTGCTCGGAGTATTCCTTGTCGCCCACCTTCAGTTTTACAGTGTATGTGCCGGGCATAACCATGGGCGCAATAAAGCCTCCATAGTCCATCTTGGTGCCGCCGGTAGCTGTTTTAGGCGGCGTCCAGCGAAGATTCCATAAAACCTTGTTCACGCCTTTGCGCTTGGTGCCGGGTACCGACTGTACCAGTTTGCCGGTGGCGTCGTATATCTCCACCTTCACATCTTTTGTGGCGCGGTCTTTCAGGTAGTATTCAATGGGCTGCACATCTTCAGGATTGCCGCCCCACCAGCCTCCGCTGACGGGCGAGCCGCCGCCGCCATACTTGCCCATAGCTATAGTGAGCGGTTTATTCGGGAAAAGCACCACGTCTTTGTTCACCACATCTTTGGTGAGTGAGCGAATAGGCGAAATGTCGTTGATGACCATAACGCCACGGCCATGCGTGGCCAGCAAAAGGTCGTTGGTCTGCGGCTGTATCTGAATGTCGCGCACCATACAGTAATCAGGGATATGGTTCTTCATACGGAACCAGGTAGCGCCGCCATCTATGGTGGCGAACAGCCCTCTTTCGGTGCCGAGGAAAAGAAGATCTTTGTTTACAAGGTCTTCTCTTATCTTGTGTGCGAAGCCGGTAAACTCGCTGCTGGTGAAGCGTGTCCAAGTTTTACCGCCATCGGTAGATTTGGCGACGTAAGTGGCCATGTCGCCATACATATGGTTGTCGAAGGTTGCATATACGGTATTCCTGTCGAAGCGGGAGGGCTCAATACTGCTGACCCAGGTGTGGGCCGGAATGCCCGCTGCGGCATAATTGTCGGCAACGTTGGTCCATGACTTGCCACCATCTGTTACCACCTGCAGATTGCCATCATCCGTACCAACCCACAAGAGGTTCTCATCGAGCGGCGACTCGGCCACTGTGAAAATAGTGCAATGATTCTCGGCAGAAGTATTGTCTTCGCTGAGTCCACCGGATTCTTCCTGCTGCTGCTTCTTCTTGTCGTTGGTGGTAAGATCGGGTGATATTTTTTGCCAGGTGCGGCCCTGGTTAGTGGTCTTGTAAAGATATTGGGCGGCAGTATACAGGTTGTGATGGTTTGCCTGGCCTGTGACAATGGGTGTATTCCAGTTCCAGCGCAGCTTTTCATCGTCCTTGCCGGCCTGCGGCGTAATGTCAACCGACTTAAAAGTGGTCAGATCTATGCGGCCCATATTGCCACCCTGCGCTTCGGCATAGGCTATATTATTGTCTGTAAGATCGGGCTGCACCCAAAAACCATCGCCGCCATACATGTCCTGCCAACTGGAATTGTTTACACCACCCGGTGCGGCTGAAGGGGCAACCCAACTGCCGTTATCCTGCAGGCCGCCATACATGCGGTAGGGCGTATTGTTATCGCAGGCTACGTGGTAGAACTGACCAACGGGTAAATTATAAACAAACATCCAGGTAGCTCCGCGATCGAGGCTTATGTATACGCCGCCATCTGTGCCAAGATACATCTGGTTAGTGTAGTTGGGATTGATCCAAAGGGCGTGGTGATCGCTGTGCACCCAGCCGCCATCGTAAGAGGCATCGGTAAAGGAATAGCCACCATCGTCGGAATAAGAGAATCCGAAGCCGGGGCGGTAAACTCGTTTCGGATCTTTGGGGTCGATAACAAGACAACTGAAATAAAACGGCCTGGAGACCACATTGAGCGTGGCGCTCTGCGACTTCCAGGTCTCTCCCCCATCGGCTGAAATGTACAGGCCGGTTTCTTTCGCCTCAACTATGGCTATCATGTTTTGCGGGGCGCTGGGCGCAAGTGTGAGCGCTATACGCCCGAAGGGTTTGGGGGGAAGGCCCTTAGTAAGCTCACGCCAGGTTTTACCGCCGTCAGTGCTTTTATACATGCCACTGTTCTTGCCGCCGGAATTGAACGCATAAGGAAAGCGACGGAACTCCCACATGGTAGCATAGACTGTGTTTGGGTCGGTTGGGTCGACTGCAATGTCGGCGCAGCCGGTTTTATCATTTATGTAAAATATTTTGGTCCAGGTGTCGCCGCCGTCGGTGGACTTGTAAACGCCCCTGTGCTTACTGTCGCTCCATAGCGGGCCGGGCGCGGCCACATAAATATTGTTAGAATTTTTCGGGTCGATGATTATTTTGGCTATGTGCTCGGTGCTGTCCAGCCCCACTTTTACCCAGTTGTCCCCGGCATCGGAACTCTTGTACAGACCATCACCAATGGAAACGGTATTGCGCATGTTGCTTTCGCCTGAGCCGACAAAAACGACGGAAGGATTGTGCTGGTCGACCGCAATGGAGCCGATGCTCATGCAGTAC